>CACYXJ010000023.1 GCA_902778375.1 uncultured Erysipelotrichaceae bacterium | reverse complement strand
CGCTACCGGGTTCTTGTAGCCTCCTGCTGCCCTGCGGGTTAGTTCGTCCAGGTATTCCTGGGAGAACGGCATGTTGAACGACTTGTTCAGTGCCAGGAACGATGCCAGCTGTCCCAGTGTCAGTTTCGTGAAACCGCCGAGTACGAGAATGGATCCGACCACAGCTGTCAGCACATAGGAGATGTTGCCGATGTTGTTGGTGACCGGACCGGTGATATTGGCATATTTGTTCGCATTGTTCGCGGAATCGCGCAGATTGTTGTTCAGCACGTTGAACTGCTCGATCGCCTTTCCTTCGTAGTTGAAGACCTTGACGACCTTGGCGCCTTCCATCATTTCCTCGATATAGCCGTTTTCCTTGCCGAGGTCATTCTGCTGACGCATGAAGTACTTGCCGGACTGGCGCATGATCCTGCGCAGAACATACTGCAGGATAAAGACCATCAGGACCGCCAGGAGTGTCAGCGGAATGGAAATCGTGATCATTGAGATAAAGACCATGGCGACGGTCAGCAGCGAATTGAAGAACTGCGGGATCGACTGCGAGATGACCTGTCTCAATGTGTCGGTATCGTTGGTGTAAATAGACATGATTTCGCCGTGCGGATGGGTGTCGAAGTATTTGATCGGCAGTCTTTCCATATGTTCGAAAAGCTGCTCACGGATCTCTTCGATCGTTCCCTGGGTGACACGGATCATGGTGCGCTGGTGGATGAAGTTGGCCAGGATACCGCAGCCGTAGATCATGGCCATCTGCAGCAGTCTTGCGGCCAGCGGTCCGAAATCCTTGGAGCCGCTCTCTACCATCGGTGTGATGTAGCCGTCGATCAGGGTTCTCTGGAACAGCGATCCCTGTACCTGTACCCAGGCGGCGAGAATAATGCAAAGCGTGACGAGAATGATCTGGAAGCGGTAGCGCTTCATGACAAAGCTGATCAGTCTGCCCAGCACTTTGGTATCGAGTTTTTCACCGGTGCTCATGGCACGTCCTCTTGGTCCGCTCATTCGTCGTCATCTCCTTTCTTCTGTGTCTCATAGATTTCCTGATAGATCGCATTGTTCTTCAGGAGGTTGTCCGGAGTATCAAAGCCGGAGATCGATCCGTTGTCGAGAACCAGTACCCTGTCTGCGTCCTCGATGGATGCGATACGCTGGGAAATGATGATTTTCGTTACTTCCGGCATCGTGCTCTTCAGCGCTGTGCGGATCCGCTGGTCCGTGGCTGTGTCGCAGGCCGAAGTGGAGTCGTCCAGGATCAGGACCTTTGGTTTCTTCAGCAGCGCCCTGGCAATGCACAGACGCTGTTTCTGGCCGCCAGAGACATTGGCGCCTCCCTGTTCGATGTAAGTGTCATATCCCTGCGGGAAGGAACGGATGAAGTCATCGGCATTGGCCTTGATGCAGACGTCGACCATTTCCTCATCGGTTGCGTTCTCATTGCCCCATCTCAGGTTGTCCTTGATGGTGCCGGAGAACAGGACATTCTTCTGCAGCACCATGGCGACAGAATCGCGCAGCACTTCCAGGTCGTATTCCCGGACATCACGGCCGCCGATCATGACTTCGCCTTCGCTGACGTCATACAGACGCGGCAGCAGAAGTGTCAGCGAACTCTTGCCGGAGCCGGTGGCACCGATAATACCGATTGTCTCACCGGACCTGATATGAATGTCGATATCGTGCAGGACTTCCTTGTCCTTGCCTTCGTAGTAGCCGAATCCGACGTGGTTCAGATCAATCGAACCGTCCTTGATCTCCCTGACCGGATTTTCCGGATTGGTGATCGACGGTTTTTCCTCAAGTACTTCGACGATACGCTTGGCACTGGCTGCCGACATCGTCAGCATGACGAAGATCATCGACAGCATCATCAGTCCCATCAGAATGTTCATCGTGTAAGTGAACATCGACATCAGCTGGCCGGTTCCCAGTTCACCACCGGTGATCATATGGGCACCGAACCAGGACAGCGCGATCATGCAGGAATAAGCAGTCAGCGACATGATCGGACCGTTGAGAACGATCAGCGATTCCGCCTTTTCAAACATTCCCTGCAGGGTCTTGGCTGCCTTCTTGAACTTCTGTGTTTCGGCGTCTTCCTTGACATATGCCTTGACGACACGGATATTTGTGACGTTCTCCTGCACGCTTTCGTTCAGGGCGTCATACTGTCTGAACACTTTGGAAAAACGGCCGTAAGTCTTGACTGTGATGAAACCCAGTGTAACTCCCAGGAACACAAGCGCCACAAGGAAGATCCTTGAGAGCTTCGGCGAGATCCGGAAGGTCATGATCATGGCGATGATGATCGTCAGCGGTGCCCTGATGCACATGCGCAGGATCATCATGAAGGCATTCTGCACATTGGTGGCATCGGTACCTAGGCGTGTCATCAGACCTGATGTCGAGAATTTGTCGATATTGGCAAAACTGAAACGCTGGATATTGGCGAACATGTCCTCGCGCAGATTCTTGACGAAACCGGTCGCGGCATAGGCGGCCAGGTTGCCGCTCATGATACCGCAGAACAGTGACAGGAATGCGCAGATGACCATGATCAGTCCGAACTTGTATACGACAGACATGTCGCCCATGCCGACACCTTTGTCGACGATGACCGACATGATGTACGGCAGGCTCAGTTCCATGACGACTTCACCGACCATAAACAGCGGAGCTCCGATTGACGCGCCTTTGTATTCACGGATCTCCGCCATAAGACGTTTTATCATAATTGATCTTCCTCCTCTCTGATATTCTGTTTCACTTTCTCAAGCGCCGCGAACAGCGCTTCTTTCTCTTCCTCGCTGAATCCCCGGAAGAACAGTTCCTCATCCGCCTGCAGCAGTTCATGAATGCTCTTTTCCATGATGCGGGCTTTGTCCGTCATGACGATTTCCTTCAGGCGGCCGTCATCAGGCACGGAGACCCGCTCAATGTAGCCGTTTTTTTCGAGTCCCTGCAGTATTCCGGTCACCGTTGAAGGCCTCAGGTCGAATTCTTTCTCGATATTCTTCTGATAGACCGGGTGATCCTGGTTGCGATGGAGATAATGTACGATTCCACCCTGCGCGAAACTGACGTCATCGTAACCGAGTTCAGCCCTTTTGGCATCGATATAACGGTTCATGACGATTCTGAGTTCCCGCAGGGTATAACCAAGTTTTTTCTCGTGTTCACTCATGCTTAGTTCGTCCCCTAACAATTATAATGTTAGGTTGCGAACTAATTTTTGTCAAGGCGGAGCCGGGAACAAGAACAGCATTTTTATCACCATTCCTGCAGCGATGCTATAATGAAATCAAGTTAATAAGGAAGGACATAATAATGACAAAAATCAATGAGCTTTATAAAGCCATCCGCAAGGATCCTTCCCTGCTTTCGGCGATCAGCGATGCTGAAAACAAGGAAGCTGCTCCGACCAGGGCAATGCCCGGACTTTCCGATTCTGCCGTAGCTGACGCGCTGAAAGAGATTCTCGGCCAGGATGCCAGCGATCAGGAAGTAAACGAAGTCATGAAGGAACTGGAAAACAACAATCTCTTCAAACTGTACAAGGCATCCGACGGAACGATCGATGCCGGCGAACTGCTCGAATATGCCGGCGGTCTCGAAGGTTCTGAAGTTTCCAAGGACAATACTGCCCTGCGGGCTCTGTTCGACGGCAAACTGGACCTCAAGGAAATCCTGCTGATCATCCTGCTGCTCAAGCTGTTCAAGAAAAAGAACCAGACCCAGACGGCGACAACCGCAAATAATAATCCGCTGCAGTCCCTCTTCGGAACGGCCCAGCCGCAGCAGCAGACACCCGCAAACCCGCTGCAGTCCCTCTTCGGAACTACGCAGCCGCAGCAACAGCAGACACCGTCCAATCCGCTGCAGTATCTGTTCGGAACCCCACAGCAACAGCAGCAGACACCTGTCTATGGCAATAACCTGTTTGGCACACTGTTCGGATCCAGCCAGCAGCCGAACACCAACGTATATACCATCTACGGCAACCAGGGAACTACCGGAACAAGCGGCTCCAACAGCCTGCTTTCCCTGTTCGGTCTCGGCGGCAATCAGAACAATTACAGCAACGCCCAGAACAGTCTCTTCAATTTCATCAGCGGTAACAACGTCCAGCAGTCACCGCTGTCGTCTCTTTACAGCATTCTGAACCAGGCTCCGTCCAACACCGTCAACAGCAACGGCCAGGTCAATGTCGGCACTCTCTTCAGCATTCTCAACGCGCTGATGAAGAACAAATAATTCCTGCCGATGAAAAAGATAGAACAGATCCAGCGCATTGTCCGGATGGAAGAAAAGCATGACCGCATCCGCGACGTCATGGACCGTCTTCTACCGCTTCTCGAAGAATACGGTTCGCTGCAGGAGGAAATCAGTGAACTGGTGGAATATTACCAGAGCGAATGGCGCCGCGATTATGAAGATGATGAGAAAGGAAAATTTCCTTCCGAACTGAAGCGCGGCATCCTGAGCGAAGATACGCTCTATGACCTGCTTTGTGACAATGATTCTGTTCTGGACAAAATGCGTGATCTGATTTCTCAATCCGATAAATGAAAAGGAGCCATGGCTCCTTTTTTCTGTTATATGGTTCCGCGGGATCAGTCCCAGAGCAGCGAGTCGACTTCGGCAAGCAGTTCGTGCAAATGTTTGCGGCAGCATTCGATCTGTCCTCTGCCCTTTTCATCGTCGAGGCCGCCGCGGCGGATCGTCCGGCGCATGATGCGGGTATAACCGACGATCTGCGCCTTCTTTGAGATTTCCGCGATTTCCTCAGGTGTCTTGTCATCAAAATAGTACTGCAGTGTCTTCTCATAGATTTCATTGCAGGTGTCGACGGGAATGCCGAGGAAGTGATTGAAATCTCCCGGTTCCAGTTCGATATATCCTTTGTAGGCATTGAAGACAGATGCGAATTCAAAGACCGGATGGCCGCGGCAGATCGTGTCCATATCGATCAGCAGCGCTTCATCCCCCTGCAGCATGACGTTCTTCAGATGATAGTCGCCATGCATCATGTGATTGTCATCCGGAACAGCTGTGATCAGCGCGTGCAGTTTCTGAAATTCATCTTCCGGCAGATAGTCCTGCAGGTATTCCGCCCAGTCGACGGCAATGGCTTTCATATCCGGCATGTCATCCGGTTTGACAACCGTTTCATGTATCTTCTTCAGAAGGTCGACAGACATTCTGACAACCTCGTCAACACGGGACGGGTCCTCGATAATCAGTTTGATGAAGGATTTCGCATTCAGCAGTTCGAATACCGAACCGTAGCTCTGGTCAACCCTGACGACATCATAAGGAATGGCGGTCGGAATACCGAGGACGAAAGCCTTTCTGGCCAGTTCGCGTTCACGTTCGATATCCGGCAGGGAATCGCTGTCCAGGTATACCTTGACGATCGTGTCGGGATCGATGCGGTATACCTTGCCGTTGGCACCCTGGCCGATGACCTCGCAGCCTTCCACCGAGATCCTGCGGTAAGCCTTCTGAATCGAAACCATTTCCGTAAAGCCTGTCATTTCGAAAACTTCATAGACGTCCTTGCAGACATTGATGATGCTGAGATCCGGATATTCCTTGCGCAGGCGCAGGATAATACGCAGACCGGCACTGGAAATGTATTCCAGTTCATCGGCATCGATCGTCAGTTTGACGGTACCGGAATCTTCAAGAAATGCTCTGATTTCCGCTTCGACATCGGCGGCATTGTTGGAATCGATATGTCCCTTCAGGAAAATCGTTGCTTTCTCTCCGTCTCTTTTTGTATCAATCAAGCTCATATTCTTCTCCTATCGTATCCTCATTGAAATCTCGTCAGTTGTTTTTGATTACCTGTCTGACCCGCAGAATATTTTTACCGTCCTTATATTCATAGGTCACTTCGTCCATCATCTTGCGCACCAGGAAAATTCCCAGACCGCCTACTTCCCTTTCTTCCGCCGACAGCGAAACATCGGGATCACCGTTGGACAGCGGATCATAAGGACGTCCGTTGTCGATAAAGGTGATGACAACCGTCATCGGGTCCTTTTCCACTTCCACCCGGACAGTGGCCGGACCTGTTTCCGGTTTGTAGGCATAGTGGGCAATATTGCTGAACAGTTCATCAATGGCAATATTGATCTGTTTGATTGCCTTGACGGGACAGGAAACCTGTTCCAGTTTCCGGTCGACAAAGGCTGTCACTTCGGGAATACTCTCCAATGTAGCTTCAATCGTCATTTCATGCATATCGGTATCTCCATGGTATCGCAGACCTAGCATCGTAATATCATCGAACTGCTCGGTTCCTTCGCTGAAGACATTGACACTGTTCTTCACGTCATTGAGCAGATCTTTCATGTTTCTTTCCGGATCCCTGTTCAGCGCTTCGCCGATGCGTTCCGTGCCGAACATTTCATCCCCGGTATTCAGTGCCTCGGGAGCGCCGTCCGTGTAGACGAAGATGGCATCGCCGGGTTCCATCTGAATCTCGTAATTCTTGTATTTGAATTCATCCATGCCGCCGATGACAAATCCATGCTTGTCTTTCAGCAGTTCGAACTGTCCGCCGGCTTTCTGGATGAACGGATATTCGTGACCGGCATTGGCAGCGACAAGTTTTCCGGTCTTGAGATCGAGGATGCCGAGCCATACAGTAACGAACATTTCCGCCGGATTGCTGACGTTGATGTTGCTGTTGACCGCCTCCAGGATCAGTGCCGGATCAGGTCCGATCATCTTGCTGTTGTTGTACAGCATGATCTTGGAAATCATCATGAACAGGGCGCCCGGGATGCCCTTGCCGGAAACATCGGCAATCAGGAATACCAGCTGGTCGTCGTTCAGGAAGAAGAAGTCGTAGAAGTCACCGCCTACTTCCTTGGCCGGGTCCATCAGGGCATAGATGTCGAATACGGATGTGTAATCCGGGAACGGCGGGAAGATGCTCGGCAGAGTTCCCTGCTGGATCCTTTCCGCGATTTCCATTTCCGAATTCAGACGCTGCTGCTGACGGAACGATTCCATCAGGTGATCATAATACTCGCTGATTTCCATTTCCATGCCATCCAGGACATTGGCAAGATTCTCGATCTCATCTCCGGTCCGGATACCTATCTGCCGGAAATGTCCCTGGCTCATATTTCCTGTTTCCCTGTCATGTGTGTAACTGCCGGCAGCCTTGGTCAGTTTGTCGATCGGTTTGACGACCTGACGGTTCATATACCAGACAAACGTCAGTGTGACGATCAGGGAAACGATCATCAGGATCATGATGTAGAACAGCATGAATTGACATGCTTCGACGAGGATTCTGCCGATTTCAACATCACAGAATACCGCGTACACATAATCCCTGTCGTTCCTGATGACATAGGAGCTTGATACGACAAGATTGAATCTGTCGCTGGGCATGATCAGAAAACGGTTGGTGCTATCGTTCGCCGCGACGTCAATCACATCCTCCCGGCGGAATTCCGAATAGGCGCCTGCCACCATCGGTTCATATTCAAGATCGGATTCGATGACTGTAAGCATCCTGCTGTTGGCCCTGTCGAATACCGCGATGCTGAGGGAATCCACATCAGAGCTCTGGCAGATCTTCTTCATATAATCCTGGATCTCATAATACTGCTCATCGCAGTAGGAAGCGGCTTCCCTCAGATAATCCGGATCATAATACGGCTTGCCCTCAAAATCCGTGGTTATCGGATTGGAGGTGGGAGGAATCTTCCGGTTATACAGTTCGAAGATGCTGTCGATATATCTCAGAGCAGCTTCTCTGTCGATCGTGTTCCATACGATCTTCGCGGCATGGAATGTGGTTCGGGCATATTCACCCGTGACCGCACCGGTATACAGCGCCAGACCGATACCTGCCGCATAAAAGGAAAGAATCAATGTAAATGCGAAAACCCTGCGGAACACTTTGGCGCCGAGCGAGTATTTCAGCCGCTGAAAAAACGTCCATTCCTGAGGGTTTGCAGCTGTCATCAGCTTTCCTCTACTGTATTCTCTTCGACATTCAGAATGTCAAGAAAGCCGGTAATTTCAAGAACTTCCCTGACAGTCTCATTGATGTTGATGATCGTCAGGCCTTCTTCGGCAAGCATCTGCTTGTGCAGAAGAAGGAGAACACGAAGACCTGCTGAAGATATGTAATCAACTTCCTTAAAATCAAGAACCAGTTTTTTCACACCATCCAGCTGGTTGAGGATCTGTTCCTCAGCCTCCGGTGCGCTGTTCGTGTCGATACGGCCGGAAATCGCCGCCGTCAGCTGATCGTCGTCATGTTTGAATTCAATTTTCATAATCATTCAACCTGTCCTTCCATATATTTCAGAGCACCTGTGTACAGATACTCGCGGATACTGTCAACTTTGTGCAGTACGGGGATATATTCCTCTTCCAGGAATGTGCCGATCTTGCGGCGCAGTTCCTCGGGATCGGGAATGCGTTTGGCATAGAAAGCCACATGGTCGCAGCCGGTATAGGTAATCAGTCCGGTCAGAAAGCGGGCTGCCAGTTCGACGTTGCCTTCCGGTGTTGCCGCCAGAGTGTAGGGATTCTGCGGGAATGTGGTGATGGTCGAGATGCCGTCCAGCTGTCTGCCTCCCATATGGGCGGAGTGATGCACCAGCCGGTTGTTGACGACCATGCCGATATTGCCGAGATACGAACCTGTCGGCAGGAAGTAGAACGCGGTGTCCTCACCCTCCTTTTCCGTTGTCGCATAGCCCAGGACGACAGCATCGATGAAGTTCATCAGCCAGACCTTTGTCCCGTATTCGTCTTCCAGGCTTTCCTTGATATCCTCGTTGAAGATGTTCGCCTTTTCGTATGTCAGCTTTCCGTCGCTGACCGATCCCGGTGTTACCAGACAGATGGCATTGATCTGCGGGTTCATCGTCTTGACCAGGGAAATGACGTCCTTGACATCCGAGAAGCGGTATCTGTCCTTGACGATCTGGTTGGATGCTGTGATATGGCCGTGATCGTAGAGACGGTAGGCCAGCTGTGTTCTCTGTTCGAGGTCAACGATCGATACGACAAGAAGCGTTCCGTCGGCATCCTCCAGCTTTTTGACACTGTATACCGTTTCCGGTTTTTCCTCTGCGGCTTCTTCTTCCTTTTTCTCGGTCAGGTCACGGACCATGTTGAGCAGTCCCAGCACATCGTAATTCGAGAAGATCTGCACCGGAATTTCGGTGACGATCTTGTCGGAAAGGATCGACTTCGCGTTTTTCAGCTGGTAGCCGATCTGCGGTGCGATCAGAATCACATCCTTGTCGGCAGCGGCATCGTACAGTTGTTCGTACGGCACTGCTTCGAAATGCGTTTTGACACCCATCGTCTCCGCCGATTCGTTCAGCTTGATCGTGAAGTATGAAGTTGTAAGTCCGCAGGAGCAGCACAGCAGAACCTCGGTTGTTTTCGATTTGTTGAGCTTCCGCAGGCTTTCCAGCATCTCATGATAGAGCTCTTCGGCGTGGTCGAGATCTTCCAGTTCGAAGTGCAGATAGAAGACTGTTTCCGAATCACTGTCGAGGATCCGGTATTCAGCGATCGTGTACTGAAGGAAAAACACGGTTACCACACCGGTAACATTGTCGCTTTTCAGCTGCAGGCTGACAGCGTCGTCAGAACGGCTTTCCGTGACTTCCAGATTGCTGTCGGCATTTTTGCGGCAGTATTCGATCAGCTGGTCCGCAAGTTGTCTTTTGTCATCCATGCTCATTACCTTTTTCCTTGTCTTTGTCCTTCAGAAGGACACGGTAGTTTACCAGACCTGTCCGGTCGGCCTCGTCCAGCATTTCCAGCTGCAGCATCATCTGGTTGAAACCGCCCGCGGCGATACCGAGAATGATATCAGCGATCATGCCGCCGACAAGCGCTTCCGAGGGAATCCCCAGCTGGCTGAAGATCGTCATGAACGAGATCAGGCTGACGCCGGCAACCGGCGGTGAAGCCATCGACAGAACGACAGCCAGGAAAATCAGCAGGAAATACCATCCGAACGATGCCTCGCAGTGATGGATCCAGGCTGCGTAAATGGAGAACGCGACCAGTTCGATCGTTGATACCGGCATATAGAGAACCAGGCCGGAAGGCAGCAGCGCCTTGGTGAAATGACGGTCGATTCCCAGCGATTTGATACAGCTGGATTCAATATAAGTATACGCCTCATTCAGGGAACCTGTCCTGATGGTAACCATAAATGAGTTTTTCAGTTTCTTCCAGAGCAGTCTCACGGAAACCTTGCGGCGCAGTTTCAGGCGCACCATGTTTATCACCGAGAAGATCACGCTCAGTATTGCGAAGATCAGAAACGGGATCCACATATTCCTGAAGATCTCGGTCTGCCCGTTCCAGAACGCCAGAGTCAGCAGCGACACCGCGAAGAACGGAACAACGGTACCGACCCAGTCCGCCAGCATCAGGCCCAGGTCGTAGAACTGTTTGACAATACCGACAAGAAGGTCACCGTTACCCCGCAGGAGAGAAATACCGTTGCCGATGACGATGGCCATGAAGACCAGCTGGGCGGTATTGACTTCGATAAACGGATTGATCATATCCTCGGGTACGACATGGAACAGTACATCGAGAAGACTCGAGACATCGCTGGCATTCAGGGCATTGGCGTGATATGTCAGCGGCAGCAGGATATTCATCACCACCAGTGTTCCGACAGCGGCAGCGACACTGTTCAGGACATATCTGAGCAGCACCCTTTTGCGGTCGCCGCCCTGGACATCAATTCTTCCCATGTTCAGGATCGTCGTCAGAACCAGGACGAAGATCAATGGTCCGGAAAGCAGTGTCAGCGTCCGCATCCAGAGGGTGGACAGAGGTTCCAGGACGCTGGTGGAGATCATCATTCTGACTTCCAGCGGCAGGAATGTCTTGCCGCTGAGTCCGAACAGTGTACCAAGCAGCACACAGATCAGCAGCTTGAAGACGGGATTCATTCCTTCATGCGGCAGTACAAGCCGCAGCTTGTTGCGGCCGCCGGAATAGTAATAGGTAGGAGACATGCCGATATTGGTCAGCAGCGAGCTGCTCCAGTTTTCCATCTCGTTGTCTTTCAGGCTCAGCGGATTGTACGCCTCCCCGATCAGATCCACCTGGAATTCATAGCGGCCGAGCATGCGGCCGATGAACACCCGGATTTCCTGATCCTGGCCGAAATGATCGCGCATTCGCAGCAGTGCTTCTTCGATCGAAAGACGGATGCGCAGCTTGGTCGCGTGTTCCGTTTTCGTCTCGCTCATGAACCGTCCGAGGACATGTGAGATCTGATCGATCGATGAACCGGTCAGTTTTAATGTTCTGTTAAAATTCTCCATACTATTTCACATTACAGTTTACCAAATTGCGGCTGTGAAATATATATAAAAACAGAACCCTGCAAGCAAAAAAAGACACAGACTGCCCTGTCTGTGCCCTCCCTGTTTACACAGTGATTTCGTGAACAGCTGCCTCTTCGCTTTCAGAAGCAAAACAGTATGTGAAACTGACATTTGTTCCGATGCCGTAAGTACCGTCTTTTGCCAGTACGATCAATGACATCGCGGC
Source organism: uncultured Erysipelotrichaceae bacterium (assembly GCA_902778375.1). Classification (GTDB taxonomy): domain Bacteria; phylum Bacillota_I; class Bacilli_A; order Erysipelotrichales; family Erysipelotrichaceae; genus Bulleidia. The sequence goes on along the minus strand of CACYXJ010000023.1, from coordinate 21,500 downwards.
TGCCTGACCGTTTCTTCTGCGCAGTTCGGCATCCAGTTCATTCACTGCTGTCTCTGCTGCCTCCCGGGCGCTTCTGCCCTGACGCAGGTACTGCACGGCCGCATAGGAAAGAGCCCCTTTCATGATCTCCTCGCCCATGCCGGTCGCAGCCGCGGCACCATAAGCAGAATCGGCATAGTAGCCGACTCCCGGCAGCGGCGTATCGCCCAGACGTCCGGGTTTTTTCATGAACAGGCCGGATGTCGAGGTGGCGGCACATAAGGTGCCGTTCTGATCAAGCGCCAGGAAGCAGACCGTATCATGGCCGTCGTAGGCGCTCAGTTCCTTTATTCTGTCCTTTTCTTCCAGATACAGCTGTTCCGCTTCGGCAGTCAGGTTGTTCCGTCTTTCGAAGCCATGTTCTTCGGCATAGCGTTCGGCTCCTTCGCCGACCAGGAGATTGTTGGCTTCCCCCTCCTGCAGGGAGTATGCGATCCTTACCGGCGAGCGGAAGTTTTCGATTGATCCGACAGCGCCGAAATGCAGACTGTCACCGTCCATGTAGCCGCCGTCGAGGAATACCCTTCCTTCGGCATTCGGCCGGCCGCCGTAACCGACGGAATGAAACGACGGTTCGTCTTCGACCATACAGACGCCTTCGACGATTGCCTTGCCGCAGTGTTCTCCCGCCGCCAGCAGGGATGCGGCTTTTTTCGTGCCTTCCAGCGCCATTTTCCAGGTCGCAAGCACAGCATATTTCATATCGTTTTCCTCTGTTTTCTTTTCAAAATGATACCCGGCAGGTGCCGGGCATCGTTTTTACAGTACTGCTTCGCTGATCAACTGATGGATCGGCAGAAGATTCAGGCTTCTGTCGGTATTGACCGTGTAATGATCATGCATCGTCCAGAAATCCAGTACCGCGTGCATGTCGGTGATGACGGCGGCGTTGACCGTCTGCCATTTGATGAGGCTGCGGTAAGGAATGGAAGTGAGATTGTTATGTACTGCCAGCAGACCGTCCCTGTGGTCATAGATGATGCGGCGGTCGGTGAAGACGATGATGTCCTGACCGTTGGAGAAACAGTAATGAATCTCCTCGCCTTTTACCATGAGGGAAGTGATATCCTCTGTCGGTTTGATGCTTCTGTCAAAATTAAGTACGATTTCTGCCATGTTCTAGTCCTCCAGGAATCCGAATGCGAAACGCGGTTTGATCCAGTCGAGCAGGATCTGCTCGTCTTTCGGAACACGTCCGACAAGATTGTACTCGTCCGAAAGTTCGATGTCTTTCAGAACGATCCACAGTTCGCCACGGTAATGTTCGAGATTGTCGTTTACGACAACGACATCGCCGCGGTGCGCCGTTTTTTCCGGACGCGGACGGACCGGAATCGCCTTGCCCTTGAACTGGACACGCGGCCAGCTGGAGCGGACGATCAGATCGTTGCAGTCGTCACGGTGGGCGTGCTTGTCCCAGAAGATGATCTCCCTTTCGTTTTCGGAAATATCCTTTTCAAGATCGATGCGCATGTTGATCTTCGTCAGATCCGTCGAAGCCATCAGTTTCAGCTCCTCTTCGGAAGCGAAGCAGTTGCCGACCAGGATATCCTGGGCCAGACCGATGGCGCTCATGTGCCGCAGCTGCAGGTCGATCGGCAGATCGCGGTGCATTTCCAGCGTCGGCAGTCCGTCATAGACCGGCCACGGTCCGAACGTATCCGGCTGCTGGGAAGTAATGAATGATGCCACATGCATTCCGGCTTTGCGGTAGCGGGATGTCAGCTCGATATAGCGGTCGAGTCCCATGCCGGTATGTCTCTGCGGGAAGAAATTCGAGCAGAAGCACATGTTTTCCGCGTCGGCGCCGCATGTCAGCATGTTCTCGATGCCGATCGTGCCGGAGGCGTTGTATTCGATGCGGATACCGTAGGGATTATGGGTGATGGCAATATCCTCCACTTCCCCGAAATGGCCGTCGAGACGGATAATGTCGAGACCCATTTCGTTGAAGACGGAAAGATCGAACGGCGTCGCGCCGAGATCTTCGAATACGCGCGGGTTGGTATCGGCGGAAACGATCATTCCCGCCTCATGGGCGACCCGGCAGAATTCGCTGAAGTTGCGGACTGCCTCTTCCTTTCCTTCGGTAATGGAAAGGAAGCAGGTAAATACCCGTTTGAAGCCGAGACTGCCGGCCAGACGCATATAGGCATATGCCTTCTCTTTTGTTGTGTGTTCCGGAAATACGGAAATTCCAAGCTGCTTCATAATTCAATATCCTTTCACAGGGCTTCGCCGTTGCTTTCAATGATTTCCTTGAATCGGTAATATGACTTCTTGATCTTTCTCTCCAGCGTTCCCGTGCCGTCGTTGAATCTGTCGACATAGACAAAGCCGTAGCGCTTTTTCATTTCGCCGGTGCCAGCGGAAACGACATCGATCGGACCCCAGTACAGATAGCCGCGGCAGTCAACGCCGTCTTCGAGCGCGAGAGCGACATTCTTCAGATGTTCCTCGATATAGTGGACACGGAAGTCATCATCGATCGTCCCCTCTTCGTTGAGCTTTTCATCCAGACCGACGCCGTTTTCGACGATGTAGAGCGGCAGATGATAGCGGTCATAGAGAACGTTGAGAGTATAGCGGATGCCTTCCGGATCGACCGGCCAGCCCCACGGCTGAGGTGCCTTGTCCTTGAGATACGGATTCTCCTTGCCGACAAGTCCGCCGGTATCGCCATGCATCGCATAATCGTAATCATAGGTGCTGGAACGGTAATAACTGAAGGAGAAGAAATCGACGGTGTATTTTCTGATCAGTGCCAGTTCTTCTTCCGTAAAACTGACGGTGACACCCTGCTCTTTCCAGACTTTCTTCAGATAGGTCGGGACGATGCCGAGGCAGAACGGATCGCCGAAGTAGAAATTCGCCATCCGCTGCGATTCGAGTGCGCCGAATACATTGCGCGGATCGCAGTTGTACGGATAGGTTGCGACGCTCGAACTTGTCAGCATGCAGCCGACCTGGTTTTCAGGATCGATCTCATGACCGAGACGCACCGTTTCGGCATTGGCGACCAGGATGTTGTGATAGGCATCCCAGATATCCTGCTTCGTCGTCGAACCGATCGGATCGGACGGATCAGCGGGATCCCTGACCGTCAGGACACCGGCGGCGACCAGCGGTACGCGGAACATGTTGTTGACTTCGTTGAACGTCAGCCACAGTTTCACGATTCCCCTGTATCTTGTAAACACGGTTTCAACATAGCGTTTCCAGAATCCGATCAGCTTCGGATTGGACCAGCCGCCGTATTCGGTTACCAGATGCAGCGGCGTCTCATAATGCGACAGCGTGATGACCGGTTCCATTCCCAGTTCGCGCATGCAGCGGAACATATCCTCGTAGAATGCCAGACCTGCCTCGTTGGGCTCCTCTTCATCGCCGTTGGGGAAGATGCGTCCCCAGGCAATGGACGTGCGGAAGGAGTTGAACCCCATTCCCGCCATCAGTTTCAGATCTTCCCGGTAGCGGTGATAGCCGTCGACCGCGTCATGGGACAGATAAACTTTGTCAGGATCCAGACACATTTCATATTTTTTTGTCTCTTCGTTCCATTTCAGACCTGGCTGACGTGACATGATACCGACGAGAATATCGGTAACATTGGGCTGCTTGCCGCCTTCCAGCCAGGCTCCTTCGTACTGGTTTGCCGCAATGGCTCCGCCCCACAGAAAATCTTTCGGAAAACTCATTGATATTCCACCTTTCTCCTTGATTATGATGCTGTTTCGTTCTGATAAAAGCGTTTCTTTCTCTTTTCAATTTACCACAGATCAATGATCGCGTCAGCAGACAAAAAAACACTACAAATCTGTAGTGTTTTCGTGGTTATGATTATTCCGCTCCGATCAGGAAGCTGTAGACCGGCTGGCCGCCGTCTTCCAGATCGACATCGACGTCGTAGTGTTCATCGATATATGCCTGGATCGCTTCACATTCCTCGTCGGTTCCGTCTTCACCCTTGATCAGGGTAATGATCTCGGTATCCTCGTCGCACATGACATCGATCAGATGGGTAACCGCTTCTATCTTGTCTCTGGAAGTGAAGACGATATCCTTCTCGAAGATGCTCATGTAGTCACCTTCATGGATCTCAACGCCGTCCACGGTCGTGTCCTTGATGGAATAGGTCACGGAACCGGATCTGACATTGTCGATGGCATCCAGCATCGCCGCCTTGTTGGCATCGACTTCATCATCAGGGTTGAAGTTGATGCAGGCACCGAGTCCCTGCGGGACCGACTTTGTTTCAAGAACGATCACATCCTTGTCCTCGGTGACTTCCGCCGCCTGCTTGGCAGCCATGATGATATTGGAGTTGTTCGGCAGGATGAAGATATGTCTGGCATTGACTTTGGCAATCGCCTTGACGAAATCCTCGGTCGAAGGGTTCATCGTCTGGCCGCCGGAGACGACAACGTCGACGCGGTAGTCGGTAAACAGTTTCTTCAGACCTTCGCCGGCTGCCGTGGCAATGATGCCGTATTCCTTTTCCTCTGCCGCCGGTTCCTCTTCGATAATGGAAGGATTCAGTTCATCCTGGATATTCTCGATCTGCACCTTGGCAAAGGAACCGTAGCGCTGGCCGAGGAGAAGAATTTCACCCGGTGTCATGGTGTTGACGCGGAGTCTTACTTCATCTTCGCGGGCAATCAGGGTGATCTTGTTGGCAAGCTGTTCCAGCTGACGGCGGAAACGCTCTTCCTTGAATGAGAGTTTTCCCTGCTGGCTGAGGTTCAGAATGTATTCTGTACGGTAGCCGGATGCTTTCTCGTTCTTCTCTTCCTTCTTGACTTCCTGCGGCGCGCCTTCCTGGACCGGATTGCCGTCGAGATATGCCTTGAAGCCTTCCAGCACTGCCAGAAGACCGCTGCCGCCGGAGTCGACGACATGTGCTTCCTTGAGGACCGGCAGAAGTTCCGGCGTTCTCTGCAGCGATGCGCCGGCTGCCTCACAGACACAGTTCATGAACTGCTGGCAGTCCGCTTCCGGGTTTTCCTCGGCGAATGCCGTACCGGCTTCGCAGGCCTCGCGGATCACGGTCAGGATCGTTCCTTCGACCGGACGCATGACTGCCTTATAGGCAAGCCGGGAGCCGTTGGAAAGTGCTTCGGCAAAATCCGTGACGCTGATCTCATCCTTTTCTTTCACGGACTGATAGAAGCCGCGGAAGATCTGGGAGAGAATAACGCCGGAGTTTCCGCGGGCGCCCATGAGCAGACCGCGGGAAAGCGTCTTGGCAATGACCGGCAGTGAATCGCTGCCGCTCTTCCTGACTTCGGAAATGCCGTTGGTGAAAGTCAGGGACATATTGGTGCCGGTATCGCCGTCCGGTACCGGGAATACATTCAGCGCATCTACTTCGCTTTTCTTGTTGTTCAGGTTGTTGCAGCCGCTTTCCAGCATGGCTTTCAGAACCTGGCCATTGATTGTCATCATTTCAGGTTCCTCCTATTACTGAATCGCTCTTACGCCCTGTACAAATACATTGACGGATTCGATATCCATGGAAAGTGTCTTTTCCAGGACATATTTGACTTTCTTCTGTGCTTCCTGCACGACTTCGGAAATTCTGACACCGAAGCTGACAATAATATAAAGGTCGATCTGCAGGCCGTTGTCAGTCTTGCGGACCTTGACGCCCTTGGCATAGTTCTCCTTTTTGAGAAGTTCTGCCCAGCCGTCCCTCAGCACCTGTTTGGATGCCATGCCGACAACACCGTAGCATTCGGTGATCACGCCGCCGGCAAGTGAGGCGATCGCGTCTTCGGAGACAGAAATATTGCCGTAATTTGTGGTCTTTTCTACTGTCATATTCAACTCCTATTAGTTCCCAATCATTATATCAAATCCGTATTGGATAATGAACGGATATCATTCCTGTTCGCTTTCGAATTCTACCCGGCAGCCTTCCTGATGGCATTCGGTGTCGTCATTGACCTGGTTTCCTTCATACAGCGGCAGACCGGCATGTTCGTGGAACCATTCCGACAAGGCCGACGTGCTCCTGAAATACGGCAGGTCATCATCGGAATCCGGCCGAAGGACAGCTGTGACTTCGCCATCGCTGACAAGGATGACAGCCGGTGTATAGCTGATGTTCTCCGCCAGGCCTTCCACTTTCGCCGCCTCATTGAAATTCATGCTGTAGAATTCGATCAGTCCGGCATCGCCGTACTCCTTCGCGACCGGGGCAAATCCGATACAGGAGGAACATCCCGGCAGATACAGCGAGAGTGCGAATGTCTGCTTGTCCGCCATCATCTGCTTCACTTCTTCCCCGCTCTTTTCCGCCCGCAGCGTTTCCTTTGCTGTCTGATTGCCCGGGGAAGGTGTCACGGACGGATCATAGCCGTCAGCCGGATGCAGGGATGTGAAATCGATGAAATGATACGGTGCCTTGTAGAAATCGTAATAAGCGGTGCCGTTTTCCTCATGTTTCAGAGTGACGGCATTTTTTCCTTCATAGAACCAGAAACCGCCGGCATTCCAGATCTTTGTCTCATCCCAGCCGAGGTCCTTCAACATGTTCTTCGTCATGCCGGCATATCCGCCGCCGCCGCACATCAGGATGATGTTCCTGTCCTTCGGAAACAGATATTCAAGAATGTCCATCGATTCGTCGTAATTGGCGGTATAACCCTCCTGGCTGTGGGTGAAGAGTGTCGGGCCGCTGTAGGAGGCGCCGACTTCGTCTGGCAGTCCTTCGACATTGACCAGATAAGGATAAGGAACGATCTCGAAGCCCTCCACATAGCCGGACAGCCAGGAATCGCCGCCGATGGCCTCGTACTGTGCCTCGTCCTTCAGCATCCGCATGTCGCGGTAGATGGTGTCGCCGCGGTTCAGATATTCGTCGATCGTCTTTTCGTTGATGTTTCTGTCGATGCCGAACTGCTCGCCGCGCAGCCCTTCCTCCGGTTCAGGCGCGGGCAGCTCTTTCAGCTGCGAATTGTCAGCACAACCGGCCAGGCAGGATACGATCAGACATCCTGCCGCGAGTGAAAGAATTTTATTCATTTCCATCCTCCCCGCTGCTTTCAGCTTCAGTATTATCGGAAGACTGCTCTTCAGACTGTTCCGAAGCATCCTCCTCCGTCTTTTCTTCCTTGTTTTCTTCTTTATTCTCTTCCTTGGTTTCGTCCGTCTTTCCGTCTTCGCTCTTTTCCTTGTCCTCGTCCTTTTCTTCCGGAATGACAAGTTTTCCGGTCTTGTAATAGCCGGCTTCATAGTGTTCTATGAAGTCCTTGTCCTTGTTTTCGAAGCCTCTCTCATTGAGCGGGATCGGGATCTTGTTGCCTTTTTCATCGAGGGCAAAACTGTCGTCTTCAAGTGTGTAATAGTGCTTGTAGGCCGGATCGCCGTAGGTATTGCGGATCAGGTTGCCGTTTTCGTCGCGCCAGTATTCCGCCGTCGTTTCCGGTTCGTCCCAGGGACATGCCTTGGCGTAGGCCGTGTTGAGATTGTCATCGGCAAACACGCACAGGCTCCTGTCTTCCAGATGCGAGTAGATGGCGTTGTACTGGTTGATCAGCGGCAGGCTGCGGTAGCTGGCGATGAACCAGCCGCCGTTGGCCATCAGGATCTTGATTGCTTCGGCATCATAACCGATGTCGAACTGGGTGATCTCGGCGATCTCGCTGATAATCTCCTTGTCGACATTCTCGAATCCCTTGACCAGAAGCCGTGTCTGTTCCTCTTCGAAAAAGCCTTTGATCAGCGGCACATCGGCGACAACGCTGAGGTATTCGCTCTTGAGTCCGGTCACGGTATGGTCGGCGAACAGGATCACCGGGTCCTCATCATAGCGGTAGCCGACGATCTTCTTCTCGTTGACGATGATCTTGACGATATTTCCTTTGAGAAGCTGGACTTCGCAGCTTTCTACGAACGGATCGCTGCTGACCTTCTGCTCAATGACCCACGGCAGCGGCAGATAGAACAGGTTGCCTTCCCTGACGCCGGAAATCTCCTGCAGATAGCGGCTGGAAAGATACTGGTTGCCGCGGAATGTCACACCTTTGACCCGGCTGTCGGGAATCATGAAATACAGGCCCATCAGCAGCACGGCTGCGATCAGGATCCCGATCCTGAAAAGTCTGGGTCTGGCATTCATATATTCGCGGCTGATGCGCCGGTCATGCCGTTCGTCGAACAGCGACTGCACACCGTCGGGTATCTCTTCCACAGGCGTAGTATTTACTTCTCTTCCGGCCAATTGAAGCGCTCCATTTCCATCTGCAGTTCAATGCCGTATTTTTCCCTGACCTTATCCTGGATCTCTCTGGCGAGATCGAGATAGTCGCGGGCGCTGGCATTGTCTGTATTGAGAATAAAATTGCAGTGTTTTTCGCTGACCACAGCACCGCCGAGACGTTTGCCGCGGTAGCCGATCCCGTCGATCAGCTGCCAGGCATTGACGTTTTCCGGATTGCGGAAGACGGAGCCGCAGCTGGGCTGGTCGAGGGGCTGTGATTTCATGCGTCGTTCCCTTCTGTCATCCATCAGGGAAAAGATTTCTTTCGTGTCTTTCGGTACAAGTGTCATTCTGGCAGCGGCGATGATCCAGTCGGGATGCTGCTGGAAAATGCTGCTGCGGTAGGAAAATCCGCATTCCTCCACCGGGATCCATTCCATCCGGCCGTTGCGGTATACGAAAACCTCATCAAGGATATCGGCGATGCTTGCCTTGTAGGCGCCGGCATTCATGAATACCGCCCCGCCTACCGTGCCGGGGATGCCGCTGGCAAATTCGAGACCGGAAAGTCCGTTCTTGGCGGCGTCGACCGATAAGGCAATGATCGAGGCACCGGCCTGGGAAATGACCTGGTCACCGTCGAAATAATAGTTGCGGAAATGACGGTCGAGACGGACAATGACGCCGTCATACGGATCGTCGGAACACAGCAGGTCTGAGCCCTTGCCGATGATCTTCCAAGGCACATTCTCCTTTTTCAGAAGCGAAATCACCGCGTCAAGAGCGACTGCGGAATTCGGATAGACGACATATTTCGCGACACCGCCGATCCGCAGCGTCGTCATTTTCGAAAGCGGCTGATCAGTTTCAACAGCGCTCAGCCGTTTCAGTTTTCTGTATAAATCATCGCTCATTGACCAGCTCCTCCATCCATTTGATCATATCATCGGCAGCTTCCCGGCGTCCTGCCTGATAGGCATTTGCGCGGATTCTCTGCCGTTCTTCTTCATTTTCCATCAGCCGGTTGACTTCGCCAGCCAGCCTTTCCGCTGTAAGATCCTTTTCCTCGATCATCACAGCCGCGTCTTTTTCCACAAGTTCCAGGGCATTATACACCTGATGGTTGTTCTGCACATACGGACTGGGAATCAGGATCGAGGCACAGCCGATCGCTCCGATTTCAGCCATTGTCGTCGCTCCTGCTCTTGTCACTGCCAGGGCGCATCCTTTCAGCATTGCTTTTCCGTCCACATAAGGGACGATCCGGATATTGCCTTTTGAAGGTGTTCTGAATTCATATTCATTGTCCTTGCCGGCGGCGATCACGACCTGGAAGGACGGATCGAAAAGCGCGCAGGCCTGATCGATCACTTCCGATACGGAAGACGATCCCAGCGATCCCATCATGAAGACGACAAAGGGAATATCAGGATCAAGACCGAGTTCACTCAGCATTGACGGATCCCATTCCGTCCTGGCGGCCAGTGTCGCTTCCGGATTGCCGAGCATGCGGATGTTTGCTTTCGGCATCTGTTCGCGGTTGCTTTCATAGCAGGTCACTGCCGCATCGCACAGCGGCGACACAAAACGGTTTGCCTTGCCGGCGAAACTGTTCTGCTCGTGGATCATCGTCGGGATATGCTGACGGTGGGCGGCGCGGATAAACGGCACGGAAATATAATTGCCGAAACCGACGCAGATATCCGGCTTTTCCTTCTTCAGCATCTTCATGCAGAAGAATTCGCCGCGGATCAGAGAAAGAGCAGAACGGACCTTGGCTATGATGCCGCTGTTCATGCCGCTCATTTCGATTCCGTAGAAACGGTAACCGGCAGCGGGAATGACATTGGCTTCCATATGATTGTCGGAGCCGAAAAAAACGATCTCGCTGTCGCTGTATTTTTCCTTCAGCACTTCCGCCAGAGCCATGGCCGGATAAATATGTCCGCCGGTTCCTCCGGCTGCGATCATCACTTTCATGTCAGTCTCCCGTTATCTAACTATTTTAACACACCCTTATATATGAAAAAAGGTTTCCCTTTGCGGAAACCTTTCAGCCGATCAGTCTGTCGATCTCGGCCCACAGTTCGTCGATTCCCTGCTTTTTCATGGCAGATACCGGAACCAGCGCCTTGCGGTTGACACCGAGAACGGAAGCGATCTTGTTCATATTGCTCATCAGCGTTCCGTGCGAGAGCTTGTCGGCTTTCGTACAGGCGACAATGATGGCCTTGTGCGTATGACGGCCGTATTCGACCATGGAAATATCGTCATCGTTCGGCACCCTTCTGGCATCGGCGACGAGGATCATTCCCTTCAATGCCTGACGTTCCCGGAAATACGGGTCGATCAGTTTTTCAAACTGCAGGGCACTCGCCTTGTCGCTGGTCGCATAACCGTAGCCGGGGGCATCGGTGAAGATCACCCTGCCGTCCACGGTAAAGAAGTTCAGCAGCCTTGTCTTGCCCGGCGTCTTGCCGGAATAGGCAAGGTTCTTGCGGTTGACCAGAGCGTTGATCAGGGTGCTTTTGCCGGCGTTGGAGCGGCCGCAGAAAATGATTTCCGGCAGGCTTTCCGGCGGCCACTGCGCCTTATTGGCAGCAGTCGCCAGAAGCTTTGCGTCATGGTACTGCATTATTTCACCAGCGCTTCCTTCAGCACCTGGGAAACATTCTCGACCGGAATGAATTTGATATCGTTCTTGACAGCTTCCGGGATCTCATCGAGATCGCGCAGGTTGTTCTTCGGAATCAGGATCGTGCTGATACCGACTCTGTGGGCTGCCAGCGATTTTTCGCGCAGGCCGCCGATCGGCAGCACGTTGCCGCGCAGCGTCACTTCGCCGGTCATTGCCAGATCGCTGTGAACAGCGGTATTGCTCAGGGCAGATACAAGCGCTGTCGTCATCGTCACGCCGGCGGATGGACCATCTTTGGGAACTGCCCCTTCCGGTACGTGAATATGGATATCATGCTTGTCGAAGAAAGCCGGATCGATCTTCAGTTCTTTGGCGTGGGCCTTGACATAGTCAAGCGCGATCGAGGCGCTTTCCTTCATGACATCGCCCAGCTGGCCGGTCATGATCAGGGCACCCTTGCCTTCGAAGTAATTGACTTCGATCGACAGCACGTCGCCGCCGAATTCGGTATAGGCAAGTCCGGTAACGACACCGACCTGGTCCTTCTTTTCCTTCGTGCCGTATTCGAACATTTCCTTGCCGAGCCAAGTATTGATCAGTTTCTTCGTGACTGTCACTGTTGTCTTCTCGTGATTGAGAATGGCAAGAACGCTCTTGCGGCACAGGGATGCGATGACACGCTCAAGCTGGCGCACACCTGCTTCTCTTGTATAATGACGGATCAGATACAGGATCTCGTTCTTGCGGAGCTTGAACTGGGATGCCTCAAGGCCGTTGGCCGCGAGCTGTTTGGGGATCAGATGCTCGACAGCGATATTCACCTTGTCGATCTCGGTATAGGACGGCAGCTGGATGATTTCCAGACGGTCGCGCAGCGGCGCCGGAATATTCTCCAGATAGTTGGCTGTGGCGATGAACATGACCTTGGAAAGATCATACGGTTCTTCCAGATAATGATCGGAGAACAGCGAGTTCTGTTCCGGGTCAAGAACTTCCAGCAATGCGTCGCTCGGGTCGCCCTTGTAATCCATGCCCAGCTTGTCGATCTCGTCGATCAGGAAGACCGGATTGATGACCTGGGCTTTCTTCATGCCCTGGATGACACGGCCCGGCATCGAGCCGAGGTATGTCCTTCTGTGGCCGCGGATCTCAGCTTCGTCCCTGACACCGCCCAGCGACATTTTCACAAAGCGGCGTTCGAGGGCTCTGGCAATGGATTTGCCCAGCGATGTCTTGCCGACACCCGGCGGGCCGACCAGGCACAGGATCGGGGCGTTCAGATTGCCCGTCATCTGCTTGACAGCCAGATATTCCATGATACGGTCCTTGACCTTGGTCAGACCGTAATGATCGGCATCGAGAACGGCACGGACAGCCTTGAGGTCTTCGTTGTCCTCGGTCTGCTGCCACCACGGCACTTTCAGCAGCCAGTCAAGATAGCTTCTGGCAACGCTTGCTTCGCCGCTTCCCGGCGGCAGCATCTCATAGCGCTGCAGTTCTTCTCTCGCCTTTTCCTTGACATGATCGGGATACGGATTCTTCTCGATCATCTCGCGCAGCTGCGAGGAATCGTCTGTCATGCTGGAGACGTCGCCGAGTTCCTCTTTGATCGCCTTCAGTTTTTCCCGCAGATAGTATTCCTTCTGGCCGTCGTCGATGCGTTCCTTGACCTTGTCATTGATCGTCGATTCGATTTCGCTGAAACGCTGCTGCTTCTCCAGTTCGGCGATGATCATCAGCATTCTTTCATTGACTTCCGGCGTCTCCAGCAGTTTCTGCTTGGCGGCCGTGTCCATCATGAAGTACTGGGCGAACTGGTCGGTCAGCGTCAGGGCGCTGACACCGTGCGAAAGCTGGTGGATCACATCTGCCGGGAAGGCAGAGGATATGTTCGACATATGTTCGAATTCATTGATGATGCGTCTGACCAGCGCGACTTCCTCCTGCTGGTCGCCGACGATTTCCTCCATCGGCACGACGTCAGCCATCATCATGTCCTTTTCATCGTACAGCCGGGAGAGCCTTGCTCTCTTCATGCCGGTGAAAGTCACCCGCATGAAACCGTCCTTCTTGCGGATTACCTTGATTTTCGAAAGTGTTCCGACCCTGTAAAGATCGGATTCATGCGGATCATCAACCATGATGTCGTTCTGGCAGACGATCCATACCATGTTGTCAAAAGACTTGGATGACAGATCGACAGCCGCAAGCGACTTGGCACGGCCGACTTCGATCATGACATCCTGGCCGGGGAAAACAATAATGCCCCGGGTAGCGACGACAGGCAGATGTACATTCATTTCACTCATCCTGCACCTCCTTGTTTATTGGGAAAAATAAGACGCGTGGGGCGTCTTATTTCAGAAATATTCAGCAGTTGTCAGGAAGCTCAGCGCTTTGCGTTTTCCTTTACGAAATCGTAAGCTCTCTGGTTCTTCAGATCGTTCTTCAGCATTTCCGGATCGATGTACTTCTTGACATCTTCCAGAGGCATCTGGTACATATCAGCGATATTCTGATATTCTTTTTCGATCTCTTCTTCCGTCGGAACAATATTTTCGAGTTCGGCGATCTTGGCCAGCGCCAGTCTCATCTTGACTGTCTTGATGGCACCTTCGCGGTAGCTTTCGTTCAGCTGTTCGGCTGTCTGGCCCATCATCTGCAGGTAGCCTGTCAGGGACATGCCGTACTGCTGCAGCTGGTTGACAAGCTGATTGATCTGACCCTTGACTTCGTCGTCGATCAGAACATCCGGAAGATCGGCATTGACCTTGGCGACGAGCTGTTCACCCAGGGCATTGTCGGCCTTGCTTTCAGCCTCGCTCTTTCTGCGTTCCTCAATTCTGCTTCTGACCATTTCGCGCAGATCCGCGACGGTCTTGACGTCCTTGGCATTGATATCCTGGGCAAATTCGTCATTTACCTCAGGCAGTACTTTTGTTTTGACTTCGTTGACTGTGACCTTGAAGACAACAGCCGCACCCTTGAGGTCCTCGGCATGGTAGTCTTCCGGGAATGTCAGGTTCAGATCCTTTTCCTCACCAGCTTTGGCACCGATCAGCTGCTCTTCAAAGCCCGGAATGAAGGAACCGGAACCAAGTACCAGGTCATAGTTCTCAGCTTCGCCGCCGGCAAAGGCAATGCCGTCCTTGAAGCCCTTGTAGTTGATGTTGACGGTGTCGCCTTCTTCAGCGGGTCCGTCCTTGACTTCCATCTCGGCATAAGTGTTTCTCATGCGTTCGATTTCTTCGTCGATATCTTCATCGGACACGGTAACATCATCCATCGGATAATCCAGTCCCTTGTAATCGCTGATTTCGATCTCCGGCTCGACGGCGAACGTGTATACCAGTTCAGCCTTGTCGGCATCGACAGAACGGACATCCAGCTGCGGCTGGGAAATCGGCTTCAGGCCTTCTTCTTCCAGCGCCTTGCGCATCCAGTCATTGGCATTGTCCTCAATTGCCTGCATGTAACGCTCGCCGGCGCTGATTCTCTTTTCGAGCAGTGCCTTCGGCGCGCTTCCCTTGCGGAAACCGTCAAGAACGACGTTCTTAGCCAGCTTGTTGAATGCCTTGACAACGGCCTTCTTCCATTCCGCGCCTTCGATCGTGACGACCAGGTCACCGACGGATTTTTCTTTGAGTGTCCAGTTTGACATAATTCATTACTCCTTCTTCTAATTGCCGGAATATTATAACAGAGTTCCGGCAAGTCTGCCATGAAATGCATACAGACTTTTTAGCACTCTCTCATTATGCCTGCTAATATCATACATATGGCGTTTAGCACTGTCAACTAAAAAGTGCTAATTCTTTTTATTATTATCTAATATATTCCGGTATGTTTCGCCGTCATCCATCAGTCCGCTGACTTCTTCGGCGATGTTCAGTGCCAGCTGCTCTCCTTCCTGGGATTCATAGGAAAGCGGCAGGAAAAGATAGACCTCGTGGATCAGCAGCGTACGGCACATTTCGAACAGGTCGGGATGATCGCTACCCAGCCATTCTTCCAGACATGCCAAGGCGCTCTGAAAGCCGCCGCTTTCGGCTGCCGGGGTCACTGAGTCTCCCCAGAAGGTATACTCGACACCGTCCCTGAGCAGCACGAATTCTTCGGGAATCTGCTGTTCGGCGATTGCCTCGATGATCAATGCCGCTGCTTCGGGATACGGTTCCTGCCGCAGCCACTCCCTGATTTCTTCCAGGATTTCCCGAAGATTGCGCCGGGAAAGCGCCGCAGCGGCTGCCAGCTGGCTTTCCGGTTTCCCCTTCAGCCGTTCCAGCAGCGAGTCAAGAGCCGGTTCGCTCTGCTGTCTGTTTTCCGCCAGACGGAAGACAAGTTCCTTTTTCAGCCGCTTCATGTCCGCTTCGGCATCAGCCGGGATATAAGGCATTTCCAGTTCCTGCTCAAGACGGTAAAAAGCCTGCTGCAGACGTCCTTCCTGCATCAGCTGTCCGATCTCGGCAAGTGTTTCGGTATAGTAGTTTTCCATGCTTTTGTTCCTGTAAAAACAAATCGCCGGCAGTTCCTGTCGGCGATGAGATATGGCGTCGTTGAAGAGACTCGAACTCTTGACCGTCCGCTTAGAAGGCGGGTGCTCTATCCAACTGAGCTACAACGACAGCGCTAATAATATATCAAAGTACCGCCTGCATTTCAAGAAGCAGATTTGTTTTTTACATAGGTCATGCGCCGTACTTCGATTTCCCCTTTGCGCAGGGTGACGACCATGTAGGACGGCTGGGATCCGTCGCGGTTGCGCCAGATCGATCCCGGGTTCAGCAGCCGCACACCCTTGACGGTTTTGTCGAAAGGCACATGCGAATGTCCGAAGAAAGCGATGTCGCAGTCAAAATCACGGGCTTTGTCCGCCAGCATCTCGAAACGGCCGTAGAACAGGTCGCGGTGGCCGTGGCAGATATAGATCCGGTGTCCCTGAACTTCGATGACCCGCCGCATCGGAAACTGCTGCCAGGCATCGTTGTTTCCTTGGACGACAAGAAAGCCGTCCAGAAGATAGGTCGGCAGTTCGGCATCGCCGCAGTGAACAAAGATATCGGCACCCCAGTGTGTGTTTCTGACGTATTCAAGACCGGATGTCTCGCCGTGGTTGTCGGATACGAGGATGATGGTTTCGCTGTCTTTCATAGGGATATTATAACTGTCCCTTCTTTTTCCGCAAACGCTAAAGTGACGATGGCAACAGATGTTTTTTATGGTACGATAATACCAACAGGAAGGTATCCTTATGAATCTGAATCTGTATCCGTATAATTTCTGGGTCCTGTACGCGGCAATTGCCCTGGCTGTGATTTTTCTGATCGTCCTGCTCGTCAAGCTGATGAAACTGGCGAAGACTGCCGCCGCACTGGAACCTCAGTTAAGCCATATGAACGATGAACTGAAACTGATGGAGATCAAGTCTGAAGTTGTGAAAGAGAAAACGACGGCCGACTGGAACCGTATCAGACCCCTGCTCGTCACCATTCCCGTTCTTTACGCCATCTATGCCATCTACAAAAATGATGACAGCCTGAAAGGCATCAAAGGCTACGGCGAGGCGGCCAGAAAGTATGCCGAGAAAAAAGCGACCGACCGGACCATCGCCAAGGCGGTCTCAAAGGTACTCAGCAGATAACAGACAGCGGATCACTGATCCGCTGTTTTTTCTTCACTCTCTTCTGTCTCTGCATGCAGCGCCTCATAGACGCGGGCTGCCACATCGGCCGGCACGACCGATGCGATTTCCTCTTCCCCTGCCGCTTTCAGGCCGGTAAAGCTCCTGAACGTTCTGAGAAGCAGGCGTTTTCTTTTTGGTCCTACACCTTCGATCTCGTCGAGGATCGAACGGGTCTGGGCCTTGGCCCGCAGTTTTCTGTGATAGGAAACGGCTGTGCGGTGAACTTCGTCCTGCATCCTCGTCAGAAGGAAGAACAGTCCCGAGTTCTTGTCGATATCGAACACTTCGCCGTCGGTATTCATCAAAGCATTGGTGTTGTGACCGTCATCCTTCACCAGACCCATGATCCTGATCGAATCGGAAAGGCCGAGGGAATCGATGATCTCATAGGCGGCATCGATCTGGGTGCGGCCGCCGTCGACGAGGATCCCGTCCGGCATCCTGCCGTCTTCCTTCAGGAGGCGGAAATAGCGGCGGTAGACGACTTCCTTCATCGAATCGACGTCGCTGTTGCCGGTATGGAGCTTATAGAGGCGGTATTCCTTGCGGTTTGGCTGGCCGTCATCATAGACGACACAGCTGGCCACGGTGAAGGCGCCGCTGATATGCGAGTTGTCGAACAGTTCGATGCGCGACATGTCCCTGCCGGCAAGTTCGCTGAGCTGTCTGACCGCTTCGTCGGTAACGGTATTCTGCCGTTCCACGGTATTGAATTTCAGTTCCAGCTGCTTCCGGGCATTCTCCACGCACATGTCGATCAGCTTTTTTTTGTAGCCGCGCTGAGGAATGAACAGCGGCATGTCAATCAGTTCCGCCAGACCTTCAAGATCTGTCCCTTCCGGCAGCACCAGTTCCCTGGCAGCAGGATGATCCTGGTAATACTGGGAGAGAAAACTGATGAATTCATCGGCCGGATCGCCGTACAGCGGCCGCAGACGGAATTCCTTGTTGAGGATGACACCGCTGCGGACCAGGAAGCCGGTGATCGCCATGTATCCCTTTTCGGCATGCCAGGCGAAGACGTCGCGGGAACCGCGGTTGCCCTTTTCGATATTCTGGGCATCGGCAGCGACAGCGTGGATACTGTCGATCATCTCCTTGTATTCCTGGGCTTTTTCGAATGCCAGCTCATTGCTGGCGGCGTACATCTTCTCTTTCAGATCCTTTTCCACTGCCCTGATATCACCGTTGAGGAACCGGGTGACACCATCCGCCATCTTCTCGTATACTTCATCACCGATCTCGTACTCGCAGGGACCGAGACACTGTCCCATATGATAGTAGAGACAGATCTTGTCCTGGAGTCTGGCACAGCGGCGGAACGGATAGAGGTTCTGCAGGATCTTCAGGGTGCTGCGGGCGGCATTGGCATTGGGAAAAGGACCGAAATACTTTGCTTTGCGGTCCTTGCGGGTATCTCTGGCAATCAGCAGCCGCGGGTATTTCTCTCTCGTCAGTTTGATGTACGGGTAGCTGGAATCGTCGATGAACTGGATATTGTACTTGGGACGGTACTTCTTGATCAGGTTGATTTCGAGCACCAGCGCCTCCTTCTCGGTGGCGGTGACGATAAAGTCGAAATCCTCGATGCTGGCGACAAGACGGGTGGTCTTGTAGTCATGGGCACCGGTGAAGTACTGGTTGACACGGGCGTGAAGATCCTTTGCCTTGCCGACATAGATGATCTCGCCGTATTTATCCTTCATCTGATAGCTGCCCGGCTGATGCGGCAGATTCAGCAGTTTGGCTTTGATATACTCTTTATCCATAATTTATTTCAATACTACCACTGTCGCTCCGGTGCCGCCTTCCTGAGGCATTCCCAGACGGTATTCCCTGACAGCGGAATTGTTTTTCAGTCTTTCATGCACAGCCTTGCGCAGACGGCCGGTGCCGTCGCCGTGGATGATGCGGAAAGTCTTCAGACCATGCAGCTTCGCCTTGTCCATGTAGTCATCCATCGCGTCCATCGCCTCGTCGACACGCATGCCGATCAGGTTGCATTCCAGAGGCATCGAGGAAAACATGTTATGGTCAGCGATACGGATCACTGCCGACGGCTGTTTCTTCATCTTCGGAATAATGTGGGCGCTGGGCCGGATCTGGTTCTTCTTCACCCGGATCTCACGGCCGTTCATCAGGATGGTCAGATCCTTCCTGCCGATTTTGACGACTTCGCAGACCTGGTCGTTGTCGCGCAGTTCGACAGCATCACCGACATGGTATTCGTGATCTTCACTGACTTCCTGCACCGGTGCGCTCTTTTCGCCGAGACCGTCGATCTCATGACGGATCCCGATCAGTTCATGATATTTGACATCGGGACGCTGGCGGATCTCGGCAAGGATGGCATCGGCTTCCTGACGCACGCCTTCCAGATATTCCTGGGCTTCCTTTTCATATTTGTCCTTCAAGCGGTCTTTTTCCCTCGCCAGACGGTTTTCTTCCTTCTTCAGTCTTGCTTCCAGTTCCTTTGCGCTCTGCAGTTTCCTTTCCAGTTCTTCCTTCAGATGCTCATTCTCGCTGACTTCCTTTTCGAGACGCTCGATCAGCTTGTCTTCCTCGCTGCGCGACTGGTCTTTCAGGAATCTGGCATATTTGATGATCGATGCCGGAAGACCATAGCGCTCAGCCACTTCCAGGGCGTTGGACTGGCCGGTCGTGCCTTCCATGTAGCGGTAGGTCGGCGCCAGTTTCTTCATGTCGAATTCGACACTTGCAACCTTGATGTCGTCATGCCGGCGGCCGTATGCCTTCAATCTTCCGTAGTGGGTCGTCGCGACCGTCATGCAGTGGCGTTCACGAAGTTCGTTGAGGATGGCGATTGCCAGGGCTTCACCTTCCCTGGGATCAGTGCCGCTGCCGACTTCATCAAGCAGGATCAGACTGTTTTCGGTTGCCTTGCGGCACATTTCCGCCTGTTTCTGAATATGCGAACTGAACGATGAAAGAGATGATACGACACTCTGGTCGTCGCCGATGTCGACAAAGATCTGATCGAAGAACGGTATGACTGCTTCATCGCATGTAACCGGCATGCCGGCATAGGTCATCAGCACGGACAGACCGATCACTTTCATACTGACGGTCTTGCCGCCGGTATTGGGACCGGTGATCAGCAGGATCCGGCAGGGATCAGCGATGTGATAATTGTTGGCGACGACTTTCGCGGGATCGATCAACGGATGTCTTGCCCGCTCCAGCTTCAGTACCGATTCTTCGCTCAGTACGGCAGCGCAGGCTTCGCGGCTGCAGCCCCAGCGGGCTTTGGCGAACAGTTCGTCAAGGATCGCGCAGGTTTCCAGATTCGCCAGTTCCTCGTTGGCGATCGCGGCAATCTCATTGCTGCACATGCGCAGGACCCGCTGCACTTCCTCATCCTGACGGTTCAGCAGCTCCTGCTTGCGGTTGTTGACTGCGACAAAGGATGCCGGTTCGACATAGGAAGCCTGACCGGAAGCCGAATCGCCGTGGATCATGCCGCCGAAGCTGTTCTTGTCAGATGCCCGCAGCAGCACGACTGCCCTGCCTCCCCGGTAGGTAATGATCGAATCGACGACCGAATCATGATGGGCTGCCAGAAATTTCCGGGCAGTCTCGGCAATCTCGCCGTCGATGCGCCGCAGGCTGTTTCTGACCTGGGCAAGTTCCGGCGTGGCATTGTCGATGACTTCACCGTATTCATTGATGCATCTCTTCAGGAAGTTCTCACATTTTGTATGAACCGTCAGAGTATCGAGAAGATCATCCAGATGCTCATGACTGCATTCTTCCAGACTCTTCTGATACGTCTTGATTCCCCGGATCCCCTGGATGAAATGCATGACATTCAGGATGTCGGCGGCGGTGAGAACCATGCTCTTGGAAGCATTCTCCAGTGCTTCGCCGATATCGCGGATCCCGGCAAACGGCATCGTGTCATACTTCCGCACCGCCTCCAGCGCCTCTTTGATCATGGCATTCTGACGGCGTATGATGAGCGGTTCAAAGGAAGGATGGCATTCGCGGATCCGTTTTTTGCCAAGTGAAAAAGCACAGAGTTTTTCCATCTGTGCAAGTATGACATGCAGTTCAAGACTGTGTTCAGAATTCATCTATGACCTCATATTCAAGCGACGGAAGACAGGAGACATCATTTGCTTCTTCTTCGAAACCATTGTCCTCCATCCATTGTTCCAGGTTCTTCCGCTGTTCTTCGCTGAGCTTGCTTCCCTGCTCGTACAGGTCCTTCAGTGTACTGACGTCGAGGACCGGTGTGATAAAGCGGTTCAGCAGCATGCCGGTGATATTGTTGACATCGCTCAGGATCGTCTCCTTCTGCAGCAGATCACCGTTCTGGAACAGCGGTGTGTTCAGGGAAATCGTGAATACCACAGCGACCAGCGCCGCCTCGCAGAGACCGACGATACCGCCGCCGAGATTGTTGATCGATTCGATGACCGGAATCTTGGAAAGTCCCTTGGCAATCTTGTCGATGACAACGAACAGCATCCTCAGCACCAGAAACACAGCAAGCAGCCAGCATACCTGGTTGATATAGAACTGCGCCATGTCCGCATACGGCGTATCCTGCAGGATTGCCCAGTCCTTCGGCCAGAGGCGGATGTACTTCGCCAGGACCGATGAGAAAAACCAGGCACCGTAGAAACACACCACGGTTCCCGCAAGGGAAACCGGCGAGGCGGAAAAAACCCTTCTCGCAAAGCTGGAAAGGGAACGTGTTCCCGTTCTTGTGGTTGTGAACAAGGCAGATTCTTTCGACGGGACGTTTGTATCAGAAACGGTTTCCCGCCTGCAGAAGGAAGCACCGTTTGCCGAGGTTTTCCCGGTCAGCGCCCTGCGCGGTCAGGGGGTGGACGGGCTTTTGGACCGGATCCGGACTTTTTTGCCTTACGGGGAACCGCTTTACGACGAAGACGCCATCACGTTCGACCTCC
>CACYXJ010000022.1 GCA_902778375.1 uncultured Erysipelotrichaceae bacterium | reverse complement strand
CGAGCTGCTCATCGGTATGGGAAAGCGCGGAGCCAAGCGCAAAAGGAACGATGATCTTCTTCCATTTCGAAGGATCCGGTTCACCGTTTCTTTCCGTGATCTGGTATTCCCAGACACCGTTCAGATTTGTATAGCTGTCCCTTTGCAGCTGCATGCGCGGATACTCCTGCAAGGGTGCTCTGAGATCAATATTCTTTCCCCAATCCGTGAACAGTTTCATGGCTGTTTCCTTTCAGTGCGCATCAAGCACAGTCCGCTTATTTTTTCAGAATGAATTTACGGATGCCGGCCGCGATCAGAAATGACGCGAGCGATACGGCATGCAGAATGGCGGAAACCACAATGATTGCCGCATTCATATTGGCAAAATCAGCCGGTGCGCTGACATATCCGGCATAATACATGGAAATGGTGAATGAGACAGCCACCATGAGAAACTGGGCTGTCTTTAAGAAAATCCCCTCATTGCGGACGACATTCAGGCATAACGGCAGAGCCGCTGCCACGAGCAGTTCCAGCACAAAGCCCAATCCGCCGGTGGTGAATACCGTCGTAATCATCATATACAGCAGGAGCAGTGCCATCACAATGCCGCCGCCGATTCCGCATGCCAGGGTCATCAACACAGGTCTGAGATACTTATTCATGTTTCGTTTCCGCCTTTTATTCAAATGGCCGGGCCATCCATAACATTCTACAATGTTATGTCATCTTTTCCACGGGAATCATCCCTCTTTGACAAGAAAACCGCTCCTTTTCACGGGAACGGTTCCGTTTCAATGATCAGGCAGCGGCTGCTTCCGGCTGCGTGTTTTTCTTTGAACTGAAGTCGGAGGAGATATCCTCGCCCTTGACGACGCGCTGAATCTGCTCAGCTGTCAGGGTTTCATATTCAATCAGCGCCGCGGCAATTCGTTCGAGCTCATCGCTGTGCGCCCTGATGATCTCCATTGCCTTGTCATGGCAGCCGTTGACAATCTTTCTGACTTCCTGGTCGATTTCATAGGCAACCTCACCGGAGACATTGTTCGGTGAATTATAATCCCTGCCGAGGAAGACATTCTCATTGCCGCTGTTGTATTTGATCGGTCCGAGATCACTCATACCATAGAGTGTGACCATATCCTTGGCCAGATTGGTCGCTCTTTCGATATCGTTGACCGCACCGGTTGTGACATCATCGAAGAACATCTCTTCGGCAACACGTCCGCCCATGTAGGAAGTGATGGATGCCATCAGGTCATTCTTCGTATTCATCATCTTTTCCTCTTTCGGAGTCATCAGGTTATAACCGCCTGCCTGACCGCGGGGAATGATCGTGACTTTCTGCACGACCTGGGCATTCTCCAGGAAGAGACCGACGATTGCGTGGCCGCTTTCGTGATAGGCGACCAACTTCTTTGTCTTTTCGTCATATGTACGCGATACTTTGGCCGGACCCATCATGACACGGTCGATGGCTTCATCGATCTGCTTCATGTGGATTTCGTCGCTGTTCTCGCGGACAGCCAGAATGGCTGCCTCATTCAGAACGTTTTCAAGATCGGCACCGGAGAATCCAGGTGTTCTCTTTGCCAGGGCACCGAGATCGATATCCTGGGCAAGATGCTTGTTTCTGGCATGGACCTTAAGGATCGCCTCACGTCCCTTGCGGTCAGGCAGGGAAACTGTGATCTGGCGGTCGAAACGGCCGGCACGCAGCAGTGCGGGGTCAAGAACGTCCGGACGGTTGGTAGCGGCAATCACGACAACGCCGGTATTGTCTTCCATACCATCCATCTCGACCAGCAACTGGTTCAGTGTCTGTTCACGTTCATCGTGGCCGCCGCCGAAACCGGCACCTCTCTGACGGCCGACAGCATCGATTTCATCGATGAAGATCATGCACGGTGCGGTCTGCTGCGCCTTCTTGAACATGTCGCGGACACGGGACGCACCGACACCGACGAACATTTCGACAAAGTCGGAACCGGAGATGCTGTAGAACGGCACGTTCGCCTCGCCGGCAACCGCCTTGGCAAGCAGTGTCTTACCGGTACCCGGATGACCTACCAGGAGGATTCCCTTCGGGATACGGGCACCCATCTTTTCGAACTTCTTCGGATATTTCAGGTACTCGATGATTTCCTGCATCTCCTGCTTTTCTTCATCGCAGCCGGCAACATCGTCAAAGCGGACTCTGATCTTTCCTTCCAGACGGGCTCTGCTCTTGGAGAATTCAAACGCCTTGGAATTGGCGCCGCCGGCACCGTTCATGCGGTTGATCATCCAGACAGCAAACACGCCGAAGAAGATGAACGGGATCAGTGTCAGCAGCGTATCCAGGAACAGGTTCGACGCATCAGCGTCAACGATCGTCAGTTTGGACTCATCCAGTTCTTCGATCACAGCAGAAATCTCATCCGTCGTGGACGGAATCGTGGCGGTGAATCCGACCTGGCGTTCATCCTTCGTATAGACGCCGTGAACCGTCGTGACATTTTCGCCGATTGACAGCTGGCTTTCGGTTATTTTTTCGTTTTTCAGGGTTTTCTGCAGATCCTGATAACTGAGGGTCTCCGTGACACCCGAACCGTTCATGTTGAACAGACTCAGGATGGCAATGATCACTATCAGATACGGCAGATAACTGATAAATCTGTTTTTCTGCATAGGCAATTACTCCTTGACCGTATAACACTCTTCCTTCAGTACGCCGACATACGGCAGACAGCGGTAACGCTGGTTGAAATCCAGTCCGTAGCCGACAACAAATTCATTCTCGATTTCGAATCCGTTATAATCCGCTTCGACATCGACCTGACGGCCTTCCGGTTTGTTGAGCAGGGCGACGATCCGGACTTCATTGGCACCTTTGTTCATCAGTGTACGGCAGACTTCCTTGATCGTCTTGCCGGTATCGATGATATCCTCGACCAGCAGGATGTTCATACCCTGGATCGATGTATCAAGGTCCTTGATGATACGGATATCGGTGGATTTAGTTCCCTGGTAAGAGGATACATCCATGAAATCAACCTGAATGTCCAGATCGATATGTTTGATCAGTTCAGCCAGGAACGGCACCGAGCCTCTGAGCAGTGCAACCAGAAGCAGCTGTTCCGGACGGCCTCTGTAGTCTTCGGTAATCTGTTCGCCGAGTTCTTTCGCGCGGACTTTGATCTGTTCTTCAGAAACGAGTATCTTTTTGATGTCTTTGTTTTCCCACATAGCTGTTATCCTCTTTTCGTTAACTAGAATATTGTATCACATTGAAATCAGGCTTTATAGAATAATGCGATATGTCGCAGCCAAGACCAGGCACAAGAATGATCTCTCCTGCCGCATTTACGACGATGGGCCAGTTCTTCCTCTGATACAGGGGAATATGGCGGTCGATGAAGAAGCGATGGACGGCCTTGGTGCCGAAACGCATGCGGATGGCATCGCCAAAGCGGAAGCTGCGGACCGTCAGCGGAAAATCATCCGTCGTCACTGTGACGGCATTGACGCCCGGCTGTCCTTTCATGATGCGGTAAAAGGAACTGTCCGCATTTTCCAGATCTGTCAGGCATTCGTATCTGTCACTATACTCCTTTTGTTCCGTATACAGGAAGAATTTGCCCTGATCCTGGACAATGTATTTTTCTTTAAAAGGAATCATGAAGTCGTCCTTCTGCATCAGGATGGAATCGATCTGGCGCAGGTGGGCAAGAGACACCTGTCCGCTATTGTCCGGATCCAGAAACATCCGCAGCAGTGCGTCGCGGTCGTTCTGTTCCTGTTTCCGGTAATCCGCAAGGATGATATGCTCATCGCTGATCATTGTCCCGACCCGGCATCTTCTTTCCTTCATCACAGCGTTTTTCCGCCGGATCTCGTGCAGCACCATGTCCCGCTCCTGCCGGCTCATCGACATGACCTGTGAATGGCGGATACGGTTGCGGGTATACTCGTCGCTTTCGTTGGTGATGTCGGTATAATAGCGGATCCTGTTTTCCTGACAGTACTGCCGCAGTTCTGCCGCCGTATGATCCAGCAGCGGTCTTCTGACCAGCATGCCGTGATACATCATCTCTTCCTTCAGACCGTAGTATTCCGGTATCAGGTTCTTTTCCTCCTGCATCAGGAAGGTCTCGATCAGGTCGTCTTCCTGATGGGCAACCAGAACCCCGCGGAATCCGTTTTCCCTGACAACATCAGCAAAAAAGTCATAGCGCCATTTCCGGGCGGCAGCTTCGAAGTTCCCCGTGTATGTGAACGGTTCGGAAAGCACAAAAACAGGAATATTCCGTTCCTGACAGTACTGCCTTACATATGCCTCTTCCTCGTCCGCCTGATCACGGTGGTGATAATTGACATGGGCAGCGCTGACATCGATCTTCTTATCCAGACACATTGCCAGCAGAGCCATGGAATCCGCACCTCCGGATACGGCAGCCAGCCATTTTCCCGCAAAATGATCCATGGCATTATAGTAGCACAGCAACACTGCCCGAACAGAAAAAACTGCACCGCTGAGGGTGCAGTTTCAGATACTGTGATACATGAAAGCAAGCAGGAATGATCCGCACAGATACGCCAGCGCCATGACCATCATGAAGTACAGCAGCTGGGCCTGGACAACATGGTCCTTGCGCAGCATCTTTTCAAAGTTCAGCGCGCCGAGGGCATACCATGACAGGATCATACAGCCGATATAGACAATACACCTGACAAAAAACTGTGCCATCGGTTACTTCGTTCCGAAGATACGGTCACCGGCATCGCCAAGACCGGGAACGATATAACCGATTTCGTTCAGCCTTTCATCCAGGGCTGCCAGATATATATCAACATCCGGATGCGCTTCCTGAACAGCCTTGACACCTTCCGGTGCGCCGACCAGGCAGACAAGCTTGATGTTGTTGGCGCCGCGCTTCTTGACAGCGGCGATGGCATCGATTGCCGAACCGCCGGTTGCCAGCATCGGGTCGACGATCATTGTAATCGCCTGATCCAGATTGTTCGGGAACTTGGCGAAATATTCGACCGGTTCCAGTGTTTCTTCATTGCGGTACATGCCGATGAAGCCGACTTTGGCAGTCGGAACCAGACGTCTGATACCGTCCAGCAGGCCGATTCCGGCTCTCAGGATCGGGCAGATGACGATTTCCTTGGACAGTTCGTAACCGGTGGTCTTTCCCATCGGTGTTTCGATATCGATCGGTCTTACCGGCAGGTCGCGGCATACTTCATATGCCATCAGTTCCGCGATCTCGTCGAGATTTTCACGGAAATCCTTTGTTCCGGTTTCCTTCATGCGCATCAGCGTCAGTTTATGCGTAATCAATGGATGATTCAGTACTTCCAACATATTGTGGCCTCCGTATTCTTAGACAATGATATTCCAAATCAAGGTGATTGTGCAAGGTGTGGTGTATACTATATTTGATGAAGATTCTGATCGTACCGCTGATTACATCGCCGAAAGCAGATGCCGCGTATTTTATCACCCGCAACCTGGCGGATCTTTTTACGCAGGAAGGTCATTCCTGCGCTGTCTGTGCTTCCGCAGACAATCAGTTTCACAATGTCTCGCTGTATGCCTGCAGCACGCCGAAAAGACCGCTGTTCCCCCGCCATACAAGAGTCCGCAGCTATGAGGAATGGATGTATGCCAAAGGAGCGCTGGCCAAGGAGTATATCATCGACGATACCGAAGCGGTGCAGGAGGCGATCAATCAGTATAAGCCGGATCTGGTCATTGTCATGGACCGTATTGCCGGCGTGGTCGCCGCAAGAAGGAAGAATGTTCGCTGCTGGGCAGTCGTCAACAATGCCATGTACAAGAACATCTCCTTCCCGTCCGAGATCCTGCAGGGAATGAACCAGGCTCTGGCCTATTTCCGTCAGGAACAGGAATTCCACCTGCGCTCGGTATATTCCCGCTGCGAGAGAAGAATATCGTTCGGTGTGACTCTGACCCAGCCCTTTACGGCCGAACAGGATGTCACCAGGATCGGTCTGGCCAGCATTTATCCGGCCAAGGCTGCTGCCAGCGACAGGCTTCTGGTCTGTCTGGATGATGTGAAACTGAACAAAACCACACTTTACCGGGCGATCCATGACGCATTCCTCGGTGCTCCCTATCCGGTCTATGCATGGTACAAGGGCTGCAAGCCTCTCAAGGAAAAGAACATCCAGTTCATGGCTTCCATGAAACTCGATTATCTGCCCGGTGCCGCGGCTGTAATCCACGATGGCAACGATTACATTTTCCATCAGGCACTGGCCATGGGTATTCCCCAGATGATCGTATCCGGCGGCGGATATCTCCGCTCCTACAATGCCCAGACTGCGAAACGTCAGAATTTCGGGGTTGTCCTTCAGGAGGAAAACCTGTCGATGTCCAGTCTGTATGAAACCTACCGGAAACTGGTAAGCGATGATGTCTATTACGACAACACCCGGTGGCTGATGACGAAATATGAAAAGGAAGGCGATCTGAACGCCCTCCTGCAGTATCTTTAGAAAAAAGATTCCGTATGATCGGAATCTCTTTTTTTTAAATCAGTTCCAGGTATTTGAATGCGTTGTAGAGACCGTCGTCGTCGACATCGGTAGTGACATAGTCCGCGGCTTCCTTGATTTCCGGTCCGCCGTTGCCCATTGCGACATTGTACGCGCACAGCTCGAACATCGACAGGTCAATCTTGGCATCACCGAAGGAAATTGTATCTTTCTGATCCGCTCCGAGATAGTCCAGCAGGACTTCGATCGCGTGTTTTTTGGTAATGCCGGTAGGACCGAGATCGCCGAACAGTGCCAGTTCTCCTTTTCCGCCCCAGGTATTGGCGACAAGAAGCGGGAATTCCTCCTTGGAATCGAGATGATCCTGATAGGAACTCAGAATGAAGCTGATCTTGTTGACATCATCACGGTAGAGATCTTCTCCCTGCAGATGAATGAAACTGTTGACGAAACCGGAAGCGGACTGCTCCGCCTTGGCAAGATCGGCACCTTTGCCGGTCGCGTATTTGATCATTGTCGCAGGTCCCTGCTCCAACATGTAATCATTGCAGTACATGCCGGAATTGGCTTCCAGATAGAAGCCGAGATGACGCTCGTTGCACCAGTCGACGATGTGCTTTACATCTTCCCTGGATAAACCCTGATGCATGACGACCGTGCCGTTGTCCTCGACATAGGCACCGTTGCCGCCGATCATGCCGTCAAGTTCCGGCAGATCCCTCTGTTCGATTTCAGCTTTGGAACAGCCGGTGCAGATATATACCTTGTGACCGTTCTTTCTTGCCAGATCGATGGCTTTACGGGCACTTTCCGGTGTTTTTGTTTCGTAATTGATCAATGTTCCGTCGACATCCAGAAAAACAATTTTACTCATACCTGTAGTCCTCTTTCTCTTTTTATTTTAACGGGAAGCGGTCAGTCATGGCAATGACCTGCTGACGGACACGTTCCTTGAGTTCCGCATCATCCTTGTTCTTGAGGACTTCGCCGATCCACTTTCCGACCTGACGGAATTCTTCCTCTCCGAATCCCCTGGTTGTCATGGCAGCTGTGCCTAGACGGATTCCGGAAGTGATATTCGGCTTCTGGGTATCGAACGGAATGGCATTCTTGTTGACGGTGATATTGACTTCATCAAGTGCTTTTTCCGCATCCCTGCCGGTGATGCCGAGGGACATGGTGTCCATCAGGATCAGATGGTTGTCGGTTCCGCCGGAAACCAGACGGAATCCTTCTTCCTGAAGGGTGGATGCGAGAACCTGGCAGTTGTCCAGCAGCTGTCTGATGTAGTCCTTGTATTCCGGCTGCAGCGCTTCATACAAACAGGCAGCCTTGGCAGCGACGATATGGCAGAGCGGACCGCCCTGCAATCCCGGGAAGATTGCCTTGTCGATTGCCTTGGCATATTCCTGACGGCAGAGAATCATTCCGCCGCGGGGTCCGCGCAGTGTCTTGTGTGTCGTGGTCGTGACAAAGTCGGCATACGGTACCGGGCTCATATGATATCCGGCAGCGACAAGACCGGCGATGTGCGCCATGTCGACCATCAGCATTGCCCCGCAGGCATCGGCGATTTCGCGGAATGCCTTGAAATCGATTTCCCTGGCATAGGCGCTGGCACCGCAGACGATCAGTTTCGGTCTGACTTCCAGTGCCTGCTTTTTCACGGCATCATAATCGATCCGCTCAGTTTCCGGATCGACACCGTAGGAAACGAAATCATACTGTTTTCCGGAAAAGGAAACCCGTGCCCCGTGCGTCAGATGGCCGCCGGATGCAAGATCCATGCCGAGAACCGTGTCATGTGGGTTCAGCACGGCGAAATATACACCCATGTTTGCCTGTGATCCGGCATGCGGCTGGACATTGGCATGATCCGCCCCGAAAAGTTCGCAGGCCCTGGTTCTGGCCAGCTCCTCGATTTCGTCAACGTTGACGCAGCCGCCGTAGTATCTGCGGCCGGGATATCCTTCTGCGTACTTGTTGGTGAGGATCGATCCCGCTGCTTCCCGCACCTGCGGAGAGCAGAAATTCTCAGAGGCGATCAGTTCGATGTTGTGTCCCTGCCGCTCGGCTTCCCGGGCAATCAATGCTTCAAGCTGTTTGTCTTCCATCAGTTTTCTCCTTTTAGATCAGCGAGATCCAGCGGACCTTCGCGCAGTATACGTACTTCTTCTTTTGTACAGTCGGCAATCGTACTGGCTTTGCCGAAAGCAGTACTGCCTTCCATCATACCATCCAGACCGGGACATGCACGCTCAATTTCATCAAGATCCGTACATGTCTTTTCACCGGAGCGGTTGGCACTCGTCATGAACAGGGGTACGCCGACAGCTTCAATCAGCCTGGCCAGGGCATCCGATGTCGCCATCCGGATGGCCAGTGTCTCCATGCCGCCGTTGACATAATCCGCAACATCCGGCTTTTTCCTGAGAACCACCGTCAGAGGTCCCGGCATCAGACGGGTGATGATATCCCTTGCTGCCGGATTGACTTCAGCGATTTCTTCGATCTGCTGCAGATCTTTGCACATGACAGGAAATGCCTTGTCGGCGGGACGGTGCTTGATATCGCGCAGATGCTCCTGGGCAGCCAGCGAATCCATGCGCGCGCAAAGACCGTAGACGGTATCTGTCGGAACAGAAATCACCCCGTCATTTTTCAGTATTTCCGCCATTTCGGCGATTTCATCCTGAGCAAATCTTCTCATCTTTCTTCTGTCCACGTATATGATATTATAACAAACAGAGAGGTTTTGAATATGATACGTTTTGACAGTGACTATACTGAAGGCTGCATCCCGGAGATTCTTTTGGCTTTGAACAGAACCAACGAGGAACAGACGATCGGCTACATGGAAGACCCGCATTGCGAGAATGCCCGGAACCTGATCAGAAAGTGGATCGGCCGTCCGGATGCCGATGTCCATTTCATGGTCGGCGGCACCCAGGCCAATGTGACCGTGATCGCTTCCGTCCTGAAACATTACCAGGGAGCTGTATGCGCTGACAGCGGTCATATCAATGTCCATGAAACAGGCGCTCTGGAAGCAGCCGGTCATAAATGCCTGTATCTGCCCAACAGCGGCGGCAAGATCAGCGCCGCCCAGGTCGATCAGTATATCATCAATCATTACAATGACGGAGCCCATGAGCATATCGTCCAGCCCGGCATTGTCTATATCTCCTTCCCGACGGAAAGCGGCACGCTTTATTCGAAGAAAGAACTGACGGATCTCTATGCCGTATGTCAGAAACACGACATTCCGCTGTTTATTGACGGAGCAAGACTCGGCTATGGTCTGGCTTCCGGCCATAACGACCTGACAATCGAAGAACTCGCAAAGCTCTGCGATATCTTCTATATCGGCGGCACCAAGGTCGGTGCCCTCTTCGGTGAAGCGATCGTCATTCTCAACGACAGATATAAAAAAGATTTCCGCTATCATATCAAACAGCGCTTCGGCATGCTGGCAAAAGGCAGAATGCTGGGTATCCAGTTCGAAGAACTGTTTACCGACAACCGCTACATGAAAATCTCCGCTCACGCCATTGCCATGGCCGACAGGCTTGTCGAGGGTCTACGGGCAAAGGGATATGAATTCCGCTATACCGCTGAAACAAACCAGCTCTTCCCGATCCTGACAGAAGACAAGATGGCAGAACTGGCTGACCGCTTCGCCTTCTCGCACTGGGAAGACCTGGGAGACGGCAGACATGTGATCCGTTTCGTCACTTCCTTCATGACCAAACCGGAAAACGTCGATGCTCTGATCGAAGCTTTATAAACAGATAAGACCGGCAGTTCATTTGCCGGTCTTTTTTTAGTACTGTTTTACGATTTCGTCGTTGTTTTTATAGATGCTGTCTGCCGGTACGACCCTTCTCACGCAGGATGTCGGATAGACGCGGCTGTTGCGACCGATGACTGTGCCCGGATTCAAAACCGAGTTGCAGCCGACTTCGACATGGTCACCGAGCATGGCACCGAACTTTTTACGGCCGGTGTCAATGTTTTCTTCCTGGTCATGGACCACGACCGGATGCTTGTCGGATTTTACATTGGATGTTATGGAACCAGCTCCCATATGGGAATAGTATCCAAGAATGGAATCGCCGACATAGTTATAATGCGGCGTCTGCACATGGTCGAAGAGAATGACATTCTTCAGCTCGCAGGAATTGCCGACAACACAATCAGCACCTACCAGAGCGCTGCTGCGGATGAAAGCGCAGTGTCTGACTTCCGTACGCGGTCCGATAATGCACGGTGCTCCAAGATAGGCAGACGGGAATACCGTCGCTGTCTTATGAACCCAGACATTTTCCGATACTTCTTCATATTCCTGGGGATCGAGGGTTTTGCCCAGGGCAAGGATCATCTCCTTGATGCCGTCAAGAGCTTCCCATGGATAGGTAAACTGCTGCAGATAGTCTTTAGCCAGTGTGTGGTCCAGATCATATAAATCCTGAATCGTATACATAAATGACCTCTTTTCTTTTTTACTTTTCCTATTATACATAAAAAGAAGGAGAAATCACTCTCCTTCTTCTCCAGTATATTCCTGTTCTTCGTAATAGACCGGCTCTTCATACACAGGTTCTTCCCAGTATTCCTGCTCTTCTGTTTCCTCTGTCTCTTCCGTCACTTCCGGTTCTTCCTCAGTTTCAGGTTCTTCCGCAGGCTCCGGTTCCTTTGGCTGTTCCGGCTCCTTCGGCTTGTCTTCGGGCTTTGTAACCTTTACGACCTTTCCGAAAAGGACAAAACGGCCGTCATAGACATCATAGGAACAGGTCGACATCAGTGCCATCTGATCGTCCTTTGTCAATGTGACATCAGAGGAGAAGACACTGCGGCTCTTCAGCATATCGATATATTCCTGATATTCTTCATCGGATGAAAACTGTACTTTGACATAGTCATCCATTCCGGTCGTCACGAAACCGCCGACCGGATACACGACCCATTCATTTTCCGGTGAATAGATTTTGATTTCCTTATGCGCGTCAGCATATGCCTGATCCTTGAAGTTTTCGAATTCGGCGAACATCAGCGGATCATCCAGCATATGGTGCCCGTAAAAGACTGTATTCCTGTCGGTCAGTTCCCGGCCGCATTCCATGTCCACGAAAACCGTGCCGGCTTCATTCCAGGTTCCATCCGGAAGATGACGGAGAAAAAACTCGTTGTCATTCTGATAAATGACAGGATAGTCGATCGTCGATCCTTCCATCTCGATCCATAAACCGATATCCGGATTGACTGCCTGCAGCGCCGCCCAGTCGATCACTTTCTTATCACTGTCTTCAGCCTTGACCAGAACACCTTCTTTCAGATCCTTGTAGGAATTCTGGGCAATTCTGTACTTTTCGGTTTCCTTGAACAGCTTGTAGCCTGAAAACCCCGCCACGCCGAGGGCGATGACAATGATCGCATCAAGTATCAGTTTTCCGGCTTTCGACAGTTTCTTTTTCTTGGTCATAATGCTATATCCTTCATATCAAGATTGAAATACACAAACAGCATTCTGTCCTTGCCGTTCATGTCCTTCAAGATTTCATATTGTGCTTCCGGCAGTGTCTCTTCCACAAGTCTGCTCATTGCCTCGCGCTGGTTCCAGCCCATTTCGAAAGCCATGAAGGCCTTCTCTTTGAGCACCTTGCGGCAGTCAGCAAAGATGCGGCGGTAGAAATACAGACCGTCTGATCCACCGAACAGAGCGACATGCGGTTCGAAATCCACGACCGATTTTTCCATGACTTCATCTTCGGGGATATACGGCGGATTGCAGATCAGAACATCGACCTTCACACCTTCCTCAATCAGCGGTGCCAGCATGTCACCGGCACTGAAGACAATATCCGCTTCGTTGATCTCCGCGTTCCGGCGGGCAGTTTCCAGCGCGGCTTCGCTGATGTCCGTCGCCCGCATGTGCACCCGCGGTTCCTCTTTGGCAATCGTCACCGCGATTGCTCCCGACCCGGTGCCGACATCGACCGTTTCGAT
Organism: uncultured Erysipelotrichaceae bacterium; assembly: GCA_902778375.1. Taxonomy (GTDB): domain Bacteria; phylum Bacillota_I; class Bacilli_A; order Erysipelotrichales; family Erysipelotrichaceae; genus Bulleidia. The sequence goes on along the minus strand of CACYXJ010000022.1, from coordinate 20,990 downwards.
CACATCCTGCGCCAGGAACCAGCGGTCCATCCGCTTCAGAATCTCGACGCACAGTTCTTCGGTCTCACTGCGGGGAATCAGAACATCCTCGTTGACAATCATCTTATAACCGTAAAACCAGGAATAGCCAAGAACATGTGCCATCGGTTCCTGGTTCAGGATCCGTTCCATTCCTGCTGCGAATTCCTTTTCCAGATCCAGAGGCATCTCTTCGTTGAAATTCGCATACAGGTCATAGCGTTCCCGCTGGGACAGTTCAACCAGATAGGCCATGACGGTCTCTTCCGGAACATCCGCCTTCCGGCACAGTTTTTCATATTCCCTGACGGCACCAGAAAAAGTTGTCACAGCTGTGTTTCCTCCAGTTTTCTCTTTTCTTCTTCGGCCAGAAGTCCTTCGATCACCGCATCCAACCGGCCTTCCATAATACGGTCAAGCTGGGTAATCGTCAGACCGATCCGATGATCGGTCACACGGTTCTGAGGATAGTTATAGGTACGGATCTTTTCCGAACGGTCACCTGTGCCGATCTTGGCACGGCGGATTTTCCCTTCCTCTTCCTCTTTCCGGCGTTTGTATTCCTCATAGACACGGGCTCTGATCAGACGCATCGCGGTTTCCCTGTTTTCGATCTGCGAGCGGCCTTCCTGACAGTTGACAGTAATGCCGGTCGGCACATGAACGATGCGCACGGCACTGTCAGTCTTGTTGATATGCTGGCCGCCGGCACCGCTTGCCCGGTGGGTCTCGATTGTCAGATCCTTGGGATCGATTTCGATATCCGCATCTTCCGCTTCCGGCTGGCACAGCACAGTAGCGGTGGAAGTATGCACACGTCCCTGGGATTCCGTCTTCGGCACGCGCTGTACCCGGTGTACGCCGGATTCGTATTTCAGTTCCCGGTAGACATCTGTTCCCTTGACGGAAAAGATGATCTGGGCATAACCGCCGGCTTCGCTGACGTTGGCCTCCATGACCTGGACTTTCCAGCCCCGGCTTTCGGCAAATTTGACATACATTCTGTACAGATCACCGGCGAAAATATTTCCCTCGTCACCGCCGGCACCGCCGCGGATTTCCATGATGACATCATGATCATCATCCGGATCACGGGGAATCAGCAGATGCTGGATGTGTTCCAGCAGTTCTTCCCGCTGCGGCTCGCATTCTTCTTTTTCCATGCGGGCCATTTCCCGCAGTTCCTCATCCGGCTCCCTGAGCATTTCATCCGCCTGGGCAATTCTCTCATCCAGTTCCTGCAGGCGCTGCCAGGCATCCACCGACTGCTTGAGCCGTGCCTGTTCCTTGGACAGTTTTGTCAGTTTCGCGGGATCCTTGAGAACTTCCTCATCCAGAAGCAGGGCATTGATCGCATCATACTGATCCTGGATTTCCTGCAGTTTTGTTCGAACAGCGTCCATAGTTTCTCCTTTAATCTTTCAGATCCCTGTATTCTTTCTTCATCTTCAGCTGCATCTGCAGACGGCGCAGGGCTTTGGCTTCCAGCTGCCGGATCCTTTCCCTGGTCACATTCCAGTTGCGGCCGACTTCCTCCAGCGTTTTCTGCCGGCCGGTTCCGTCCAGACCGAACCGCATGCGGATAATCTGCTCTTCCCGTTCCGGAAGTTCCTTCAGCATCTTGTCCACCTGTTCGCGGATCACTTCGTTTTCCGCATACATCTCGGGACTGATCGCGTTTTCATCCTGGACAAAGTCACCGAGTGTGCTTGTTTCTTCATCGCCGGCAGGTGTCTCGAGCGAAACCGGATCCAGGGCAAGTTTCTGCAGTTCCTGTACCCGCTGCGGTGTCATGCCTTCAAACTGAGCGGCGATTTCCTCCACAGTCGGATCACGTCCCAGTTCCTGCATCAGCGTTCTCTGAGCCCGGTTGATGCGGTTGATCTGTTCTGTCAGATGAACCGGCAGACGGATATCGCGGGACTGGTTGGCGATTGCCCGGGCGATTGCCTGTTTGATCCACCAGGTCGCATAGGTGCTGAAACGGAAGCCTTTGGAATAATCGTACTTATCGACAGCGTGAATCAGACCGAGGTTTCCTTCCTGGATGAGATCCTGCAGCGACAGTCCGCGGTTGGTATAGTCCTTGGCAATGGAAACGACCAGACGCAGATTGCTGGAAATCATGCGCTCCTTCGCATCCGGGTCCCCTTCCGCCGCCGCTTTGGCGGTTTCATATTCCTCTTCCGCGCTCATCAGCGGAATTTCACCGATTTCTTTCAGATAGACACGGACAGAATCGGAAGGCGTTTTGCTTTTGTTCTTTTCGATGTAAGGGTCACGGCCGGAATCGCTGTCCTCAGTTTCCTCCTCTTCCGCTTCCTCATCTTCATTGTCATCATCAGTTTCTTCATCGGATTCTTCTGCTTCGTCATCGATCGAAAACTCTTTCTCGCTCAGCCATTCCATGAGCTTTTCCTCGTCTTCAGCCGAAAGACCGTTCCGGATCGCTTCCTCCAGAATATCGTCCTGACTGACTTCGTCTTCACCTTCGAGTTTTTCCTGAATCTCCGCCTGCAGTTCTTCCAGTGTCTTTTTATTATTCTTCTGTGTCATAGTGTTCCTCTGATACCTTTTTTAACTTTAACACATTCATGGATGGGAAAAAAGAAAAGAAGGTTTTCACCTTCTTACTTAAGTCCGTATTTCTTATTGAACTTTTCTACGCGGCCCTGTGCCTGTGCGAATCTCTGACGTCCTGTGTAGAACGGATGGCAGTTTGAGCAGGTGTCAACCTTGATTTCCTTCAGAGTGGAACCTGTCATGAATTCAGATCCGCAGCTGGTGCATACTACCTTGCACTGGTAGTACTTCGGGTGAATACTCTTCTTCATATGTTCGATCTCCCTTCTGCCTTAAGCCTCTATGCGTGCTTAAAGAAAGTGCTTATTTATAGTATCACAAGCAATTTTTCCCTGCAATACTAATCTTCAACAGTTTCCCGCCAGATATTGGCACCCAGTGCCTTCAGCTTGCTGTCGATTTCCGAGTAACCTCTGTCGATGTGGTAGACATTCGAGATTTCTGTCACACCGTCGGCAATCAGTCCGGCAATGATCATCGCAGCACCGCAGCGCAGATCGGTCGCGGCAACCTTGCAGCCGTCGAGTTTTGTCGGTCCGTGAATCAGGGACGCACCGTTCATCAGCTCGATGTCAGCCCCCATTTTCTGCAGTTCCAGACAGTGCTTGAAGCGTTCCGTATAAATCGTTTCAACGATATGGCTTTCTCCTTCAGCCTGCGTCAGCAGCGTTGTCAGCGGCTGCTGCAGATCGGTCGCAAATCCCGGATATGGCTTGGTTGTGACATCGATTCCTTTCAGGTTTCCCGTGTGCTCGATCGTCAGCTGGTCGACACCGACATCCATCTTCACACCCATTTCCTCCAGTTTGGAAAGCAGGGCATCCAGATGCTGAGGGATGATATTCCTGATCGTCATCTTTTTCGCAGCCGCGGCAGCGATAATGATGAACGTTCCGGCTTCGATACGGTCGGGGATGATTTCATGGAAACATCCGCTCAGGCTGTTGACACCGTCGATTGTAATGACATTGGTACCGGCACCGCGGATGCGTGCTCCCATTTTATTGAGCAGTGTCGCGACGTCGATGATTTCCGGTTCCTTCGCCGCATTCTCGATCACAGTCCTGCCCTTGGCATATACTGCCGCCATCAGGATGTTGATTGTCGCTCCGACACTGGCGATATCCAGGAAGATCTTTGTTCCCTTCAGTTCTTTCGCCTCGATCGTGTAGCAGCCCTTGTCATAGGTGACGGTTGCGCCGAGTGCCTCGAATCCCTTCAGATGCAGATCGATCGGGCGTGGGCCGAGATAGCATCCGCCCGGCATCTTCATACGCACATAACCGTATTTACCGAGCAGCGCACCCATGAAGTAATAGGAAGCCCTGAGCTTTGTCACGCTGTCGTCATCGAGATCGACATTTTTCATATGTGTGGGATTGATGATCAGATGATCTTCTGCGACTTCATTGACGTCTACATTCAGAATCCTGAGAATACGCGACAGGGCATCGACATCCGCGATCTGCGGGATACCGACGATCGTTACCGGACCGTTGGCAAGTACTGCCGCGGGGATCAGTGCGACGGTTGCGTTTTTGGCTCCTGATATTCTGACTTCACCTTCCAGAAGATGACCGCCCTCAATCTTCATGACTTCATGCATGGCTGTTTTCCTTTCTGATCCAGCCGGTCAGTGACTGGATATCTTTTACTGTCAAATCGGCATGACTCTGGTCCTGGAAGAACCGTTTGTCCTCACGGGCGACGGTAAAGATACCTGCCCTCTGTCCTGCCTCTATTCCCAATGTACTGTCTTCATAGACAATACACTCACTTTTATCAATTCCAAGTTCCTGCTGCGCCAGCAGGTAGATATCCGGAGCCGGCTTCGGATGACTGACATTATCTCCCGACTCCATGAAATCAAAGAGTTCGTCAACTCCCATTTCCTTCAGGCTCGACCTGATCAGGGGGAGAGGCGAAGACGAGCATACCGCCAGTTTCAGACCCATCTCCTTCATTTTGACAAGTTCTTCCCTGACACCAGGAAACATGATCTCCTTAAAATGCAGAGGATGCTCGACATTAAAATAACGCTCGTTGGTTTCCCGAATCGTTTCCAGAGGAACCGTTCCCTCCAGAAGATCATACATGATCTGATACGTATCATCCATCGAAGTCCCAAGGATGGCATAGACCTTTTCTTCCGGGCCTTTATAGCCATGCCTCTTCATCTGTTCGATGGTACCTTTCATATAAAAGTATTCACTGTCATAGAGAATACCGTCCATATCAAATAAAACTGCTTTTATCATCATCCGATATTGTACAGGATAATACGGCGAAAACCAATATCCTTATCGCTCCGGTTCGATGTTTTCAGTTTTCTGCCATTCGCTCTCGGATTTCACCAGATTGATATTATGGTCGTGATCCATCTCGAACAGATAACCGTAAAGCAGATCGAGAATCAGCGACAGGCCGGCGGACGACCCGAATGCCGCAACTTTCGGTGAAGGTTCGTAATAACCGATGCGGATGATCGTTTCCGCGTATTTTTCCAGAAGACCTCTGGTCGGTCCGGTGATCAGGAAGACCGGGATTTTCTTTTCCGACAGGATCCGGGCAGCCTGCGGCATGGCCGGCACCCTCTGTCCGTAGGAAATAAACAGCACCGCTGATTCCGGTTTCTGGCTCATCGCCCTTTTCAGCATGCTGTTCTGAATATAGATGACATTGACATTGTAGCCGATGTTTTCCAGCCGTGATTCCAGTTCAAATGCCGCAAAACGATTCTCGTCGGATGTATAGACCGTGACACTGCGATGCTCATGGATTGCCTTTGCCAGAGTATGAATCGCATCCTGATCCAGTTCGGCAAACGTATCATTCAGACTGTTGAATTTCAATGCCAGGATTTTTTCCGCCAAAGCACTGTTGCTGTCGTCCCGCTCAAACGGAAAAGAAGGATCAAGTTCCGATTCACTGGCCATGAATGAATTCAGTTCTCTTGCCAGCTGAACACAGAATTCCTTGTGCCCGGCAAATCCGAGTTTCTTGCAGAAGCGGATAATTGTGGATTTGGACACATACAGCTGATTGGAAAGATCTTCCAGCGACATTCCGATTACCTGGCTGGTATGATCCATGATAAAGGAAATGATCTGGTTTTCTGTCGGTGTGAAGATCTCTCTGTCATGGATTTTTGTTTCGATTCTCATGACATTAATTTTAAATCAAAACAAAAAGAAAAAGAAGCCATGCAATGCATGACTTCAGTGATCTGTCATTTCTTATATGACGCCGGTCCACTGCAGGATCAGCTTGATCCATCCATAGAATACGACTGACCCGACAAATGTCCAGAGCAGTACGGATTCGATATTCAGATGGAGCTTTTCTCTGCGTGTCCATATATACCAGACTCCTACCGGAGGAAGAAAGAGGACCATCACGTATGCGATGATGTTCTGAGTGCTCAGAACATTAACGATACGCTGCTGATCCTCTTTGGATGAATAATCACGCTGTGCCATTTCCTGGCGCAGTTTTTTATTCTCTTCTTTTAATTCTTCCTGAGTAAGTTTCTGGCGTTTAGACGCCTTACTCATTCAGTTTAGCAGCAGCTGACTAATTAAGCTGCAGCCTCAGAAGCCTGCTTGTTGGCAATGATAACGAACGGTGTGTAGACCAGGATAGATGTCGCGAATGCGAGCAGCTGGGACAGACCACCCATGATGTTACCACCAGATGCCAAGAAGCCAAGGATACCTGTCGGAGTTGTCCACGGAGCGTCGACACCGAATCTCGGGCAGATACCAATTACTGTCAGGATGTAACCAACTGTTACGGAAACAACCGGAGCGAGGAAGAACGGGATACCGAGCAGCGGGTTCATAACCATCGGGATACCGAAGATAATCGGTTCGTTGATGTTGAAGATTCCGCACGGAATAGCCAGTCTTGCGATTGCCTTATAGTCGTCTCTCTTGGAGAACAGCAGGATAGCGATGATCAGACCGCCTGTGATACCAGAACCTGTGTGTGAGAAGAATGCAGAACCGAACGGTGTGCAGATGATGTTCGGAAGCGGCTGACCAGCAGCGAATGCAGCGTTGTTAGCAGCATAAGCAGTTGTCATGAACGGTGTTGTAACAGCGCCCATTACGTTTGGTCCATGGATACCGAACCACCACAGGAGCATCATGATCAGAACGATTACGAGGTAGCCCGGAAGACCAGTCATGATTGCCTGTACCGGAGCCATGATCGTAGCGATCAGTGTGAAGAAAGAGCTGTGGAATACCTTGTCCATCATGAAGCCGAGCAGACCGAAGCACAGAATTGTGACAACTGCCGGGAACAGTACGGAGAAGGAGTGAGCTACGTTCGGCGGAACGCTGTCAGGCAGCTTCAGTGTGAGCTTGCCGGACTGGATCAGCTTAACATAGATCAGTGTAGCGAGGATACCAACGATCAGAGCTACGAACAGACCCTGAGCGTTTGTGAAAGTGTTCAGAACACCAGTTGCTGCCTGAACCGGCTCGCCGCCTTCCGGTGTGTACATGATCTTTGTGTTGATCAGAGATACGAAGGAAGCCAGAGCTACTGCCGGAGCAGTTTTGTCACCAGCATGACCGAGGTTCTCGGCATAATGCATGGAAACAAGGAATACAATTGCGACTGCCATGAAGTTCATGCAGCCATAGTTCATCATGCCCCACATATCCCAGAGGCTGGCTAACCAACCAAATCCAGGAACGTTAGCCAGAGAAATCTGATAACCCTGAGCTGCTGTTGCGGACAGAATGAACTGGAACAGTGTGCAGAAAGCACCCATGATGACGACTGGCATGTTGTCAACGAAAGCGTCCTTAATAGCGGACAGGACTTTGTTGGACTGCATCTTGCCTGCGAAGGCAAGAAGGCCATTCATAAAACCTTCATTCATAATTTGAAACTCCCCTTTCACATATGAGTTTAACCATCTGTGAAATTCTTTGCAACCATAATCACACATTATGCCAATTTATTTTCGCAATTGTGCTCGCTTTTATCGAAAATTTGACAAATTATTTTCAAAACATGCCGTTTTATGTCAATTGTAAGCGTTTTTTCACATAACTGCATGTTATGTCTTGCAAATTACAACTCAATTTTATGTGAAAGTTATGTGTAGAATTCCGTATGCGTATTTCCGCAAACAGATCGGTAAATAACGTATATAACAGCGGATCTTTGCTGTGCAAAAAAAAAGAAACTCACACCGCAGTGTGAGTTGTCTTTGCTTTGGAAATGATTAATTAAGCCTTGCCTGCGGAACCGAATGCTTCGCAGAGCTCGATCGCCTTGGCAACGATTGCATCGCAGCCCGGCTTCAGGAGTTTACGCGGGTCATAGCCCTTGCCTTCGAGGTCCTTGCCAGCTTCGACATACTTTCTTGTAGCATCAGCGAAGACCAGCTGCAATTCTGTGTTGACGTTGATCTTGGAAACGCCCATTGTGATGGCCTTGCTTGTCTGATCAAACGGAATACCGGAACCGCCGTGGAGAACGAGCGGCTTGCCGTCGACTGCTTCGTTGATTTCGTTCAGGCGGTCAAAGCTCAGACCAGCCCAGTTTTCCGGATACTTGCCGTGGATGTTGCCGATGCCGCAAGCCAGGAAGTCTACGCCCAGGTCAGCGACAGCCTTGCACTCTGCCGGGTCAGCCAGTTCGCCGTTGGAAGCTACACCGTCTTCAACGCCGCCGATGCCGCCGACTTCGCACTCAACAGAAACGCCCTTGCTGTGAGCCAGAGCAATGATGTCCTTGGACTTGGCAATGTTCTCTTCGATGTCATAGTGAGAACCGTCGAACATAACAGATGTGAAACCTGCTTCGATGCAAGCCTTGGCACCTTCGTATGTGCCATGGTCGAGATGCAGAGCAACCGGTACAGTGATCTGCATGGAGTCATGCAGGTCAGCAACCATGTCAACTACCATCTTGTAGCCGCCCATATACTTGGCAGCGCCTTCGGAAGCCTGAATAATAACAGGTGACTTAGCCTGTTCGCAAGCTGTTAAAATGCACTTTGTCCATTCCAGATTGTTGGTGTTAAAAGCCGGAATCGCATAATGACCTTCATGAGCCTTTTCGATCATTTCCTTAGCAGAAACTAAAACCATAGATTATTTTTCCTCCTTGTTTTCGGTACTTTAATCATATTCCTTTTTAGCCTCTATGAAAAGCGCTTTGTTAAGCAAAAAAGCGCATTTCTGCGCTTCTTCAGGTTATGAATAATCAGTATGCGTCGTCACCGCTGGGGATATCCAGACCGCTGTCGTCAATCAGTTCGTCGCTGTCCTCGTCGTCGATTTCGATATCGCTTGTGTCAACATGGACCTCGTCATACTTGCGTCTGTTTCTCAGATCCCACTTATTGTTGTTCAGGGATGCGAAACGGTTGTCCAGCATCAGTTCGGAATAAAACTGACTTTTTTTGCGTTTCAGCTTCTCTTCCGGAATTTTCATTGTCTTGGAGACTTCGGCCCATAATTTTGCAAAATCAATCTCTTTCTTGCGCTTTGAGAGACAGTTGTAGGCAACGTCGGTCATCGTCTGATTGTAACTCATTCAAACTATTCTCCTTAATTTAAATCTGCAGAGTGAATCATAGAGCACTCTGCATGCAAAGTCAACAGGATTATTTAATTTTCGGGTGATATCCGCCAAATCAGTTTCTGATGAAGGGAAATCTCATCCTGAACCAGCACCTGATACTCCACCGACCATTCGAACTGATCTTTATGAAAAGCCAGGAGTCTGGTCTTCATCTCCATGGTTCCGTATTCCGAAGTGACTTCCGCCGTTCCGTCACGGTACGGGATCAGAACTGTCCGGCTGCTGACATCCGCGTGTCTTTCAAGAATGATGTTTTCGCCGAAAAAAACAGACTGCCTGGCTGTTTCACTTTCCCTGTACAGCAGCCTGTCCCTGTTCAGCAGCGCTTCGGTTTCCAGAAGCGTCTCCTCTTCACCTGTCAGCATGTCGATACGGATCATGCGGAGTCTGACTTTCATTGTCTGTATGGTAATCCTTTTCTGTTTTCTCTTCAATCCGCCGCATTGATTTCCCGCGGGAAGAATATTTTGTTGTCGTCATTGACCGGACCGTGAGTCAGGCTGTAAACGATCGTGGAGGCATCGGAAAGCTCGCTGATGGAACCGTCTTTCATACGGATCCAGATACGGCTGTCCTGCGAACCGGTATACGGTACATAAGGATTCTGTTCGACCGAATCACGGCCGAGGTAATATTCCGCCGGCAGTCCCGCTTCAGCAAGTTTTTTCTCCACCTGGGCGATCTTTTCCGGTGTGCTGTCGGCATATTCGAAAAGCCGCCGGTCACGGATCCTTTCCGCCAGGTCCCTGACGATCGGATCTTCATGTCTTGCCAGTTCATCAAAAGCATATCCGCAGGAGGACTCATCCAGGCGGAAATACTCATCCAGTCCGATCGGTCCGTTCTTCACAAGCGGATGAAAAATACCGATCAGTTTTGAAGGATCATCCGCATACAGTTCCTTCAGACGCCGGAACAGAGCGTGCAGGACACATTCAAAACTGCGGGCAGTGGGATGGTAGTAAACCTGCCAGTACATATGATAGCGGGACATGATATAGTTCTCGACCGCGTAAACACCGCTCTGCTTGACGACAAGCTGTCTGCCGTTTTCGATGCGCAGCGTACGCAGGATGCGTTCCATGTCGAATTCCCCGTATTTGGTGCCGGTGAAATAGGCGTCGCGCAGAAGATAATCCATTCTGTCCGCATCCAGCTGGCTGCTTACGATCTGGGAAAGCAGCGGGTTTCTGCCGGTGTGGCGGATCACATCCGCGACTTCCTTCGCCATACCCGGTGCGGCATCATTGAGGATCCGCGTTACATCCGTGTCTTCTTCGATGATCCGGCAGCTGTATTCCTCATGGGCGGTATTCGTCACCGATTCAAAGGCATGGCTGTAAGGACCATGTCCAAGATCATGCAGAAGACCGGCCGCCATCACGACGACCTTGTCGCGCTCACTCAGCGCCGCAACGATATCAGGGACTTCGCTCACCATTCTCCGCACGACTTCATAGACACCGAGGGAATGCGAAAAACGGGTGTGCTCGGCACAGTGATAGACCATATTCGCCCCGCCCAGCTGGCGGATGCGGCGCAGACGCTGAAACCAGGCACTGTTGATACAGTCCCAGATGACCTTCAGTTCCACCCTGATATAACCATGCACGGGATCGCGCAGTACTTTTACTTCATCTGTTCTTTCAAACATTCTGTTCCTTTTCCTCCAGCAGCACGACTGCCTGGGCAAGCACGCCTTCCCGGCGGCCGACATAACCGAGACCTTCGCCCCTTGTCGCCTTGACGCTGATCCTTTCGATGTCACAGCCAAGGGCAGCCGCGAAGTTTTCCCGCATTTTCTGTATATGCGGCGCCATCTTCGGCTTTTCGATCAGCACCAGACTGTCGACGTTGCCGATCCGGTATCCTTTTTCATCCATCATCCGGGCAACTTCCTTCAGAATGATCTGAGAATTCACGCCTTTCCATTCCGGATCGGTATCCGGAAACCATTTTCCAAGATCGCCGAGGGCAAGCGCTCCGAGGATCGCCTCTGCGACCGCATGAGTCAGAGCATCCGCGTCGCTGTGTCCCAGCAGACCGAGATCCGATTCGATTTCAACACCGCCGAGAATCAGTTTCCTGCCTTCAACCAGGCGGTGTATATCCGATGACTGTCCGATTCTCATAATAAACTCTCTTTCTATCCAAAGTGTAGCACAAATTGCCCTTCAGTTTTGCCGTCAGCAGTTTCTTCCTATAGTACAATATAGTCATGGAAATGAACCTTCCCGCATATGTAGGCAGCCTCATCAGACTTCTTGAGGAAAACGGTTATGAATGCTATGTGGTCGGCGGAGCCATCCGCAGTTTTCTGCTGCATATGCCGGTGCATGACTACGACCTGACAACCGATGCTGTTCCGGAAGAGATGAAAACCGTCTTCAGGGATTACAAGACAATCGAAACCGGTCTGAAGCACGGCACTCTGACAATACTCAGCGAAGGTCATCCGGTGGAGATCACAACCTACCGGCATGACAGTGATTACAGCGATCACCGCCATCCGGAAGCGGTCACCTTTTCCAAGGCAATCGAAGAAGACTGCGCCCGCCGCGACTTCACCGTCAACGCCCTCTGCTACAATCCTTCCCGGGGTTTCCTGGATTTTTTCGGCGGTCTTGACGACCTGGAAACCAGAACGATCCGCTGCATCGGCGAGGCTGACAGACGCTTCAACGAAGATGCCCTGCGCATTCTTCGGGCCCTGCGGTTTGCGGCTGCCCTGGCTTTCACCATCGACCCCATGACCGGTGAAGCCCTTCTGCGAAACCGCGGGCTGCTGCACTTTATTTCGACCGAACGCATCAACGAAGAACTCTGCGGCTTCCTTTCCGCCCGCCGCTGTGCTTCGTTCATGCAGGACTATCAGCCGGTATTCATGGAATGCATTCCTTTCTGCAAGGAAGTGACTGATGAAGAATGGAAAAAGACACTGACTGTCATTGACCGCACTCACGATCCCATGATCCGGATGGCACTCATTCTCTGCTGCTGTGAATGTCAGGAACCGGAAAGAACCTTGCGGGAAATGAAATTCAGGACAGCTGATATCAGAGCGATCATGAACCTTCTGGCTCTGCAGGATGCGGATATTTCCGATCATACAGCTGTCCGCAAGCTCCTGCGCCATCTGCAGATACCTTTTGATGACTATCTCTCATTCCGCAAGGCTCTCGATCCTTCCATCAATGACATTGCCGCCCGGCTGGAATATGAAGATGTTCTCCGCCGGCATGAATGCTGGCAGCTCAGGGATATGGCGTTCACCGGCAACGACGCAAAGGAACTTGGCTTCCGGGGAAAGGAAATCTCCGAAGTCCTGGAATATCTGCTGGACCAGGTCATGGAAGAAAAAATCCATAACCGCCGTGAGGATCTGATCCTTGCCGCGGAAGAATACAGAAAAAAAAGCAGATCATGATCTTCCAAAATAGAAGTGACTGATCTGCTTTTCATAATACTTTCTGATAGGCGATACGCGGTTCTTTCCATCTTCCGACAATAACATCGCCGCACATGGAAAAGCCGTTTTTTTCCAGCAGGCGGCGCATGGACCGGTTTTTCTCATGGGTGTCGATACGCAGGTTCCGCCAGCCGTTTTCCTCTGCCTTTTCTCCGGCAAACGCCAGCAGTTTCGAGGCATATCCATTTCCTTTGCAGGAAGATGGAACTGCGATGCGGTGAACGACTACATACGGTTCATCGTTCAGCCATGCTCCGCCGCTGATCGAAAGATAATCCGGATCACTTTCCTCGATGATACAGGCAGTGCCGATGATTCTGCCGTTTTCCTCCAGCACGTAGCTGTATCCGCGCCGCATATCTTCCTGCAGCGTCTCGAGGTTGGGCGTGCCGTTCTGCCATTGCGGAATGCCGTTATGAAAAAAATACTGTCTGGCATCTTCGTACACGGCAAGTACAGCTGCCGTGTCCTTTTCTTCCGTTTTTCTGATTGTCATACAAAAAAACCGTTCTCTCTGCTGCGAGAACAGTTTTCGCTGTTATTTACAGTTTGATGAACTGCTCGACATCCAGGACGAAAATCGTAGCCCCGCCGATCTGTACTTCAACCGGGAAGGATGCGTAACGGCCGATATCATAGCTGGCTGTTGACGGAACGATTTCGGTGCGCCTCTTCGCCTCGGAACCGATCGTCTCGATGCACTTGTCGACAAGTTCATCTTCAGTACCGACAATCAGCGTTGTATTGCCGGCACGCAGAAATCCGCCGGTTGTTGCCAGTCTTGTCATGTAGAAATTGTTTTTGGTCAGTGCCGAAGTAACAGCAGATGCATCATCATTGGACACAATAGCCAGAATCAGTTTCATAATCAAAACCTCCGTGAATTACGATATTATTCTATCACTAATCCTTACAAGATGTGATGAAATTAAACATTGAAGCGGAAGAAGACAATATCTCCGTCCTTCATCCGGTACTCTTTTCCTTCCAGACGGATCTTTCCATGTTCTTTCAGTGCGGTTTCGGAATGATACTCCATGAAATCCTCGTAGCTGTAGATTTCCGCCCGGATAAATCCTTTTTCAAAATCGGTATGAATGATGCCCGCGCACTGCGGTGCCTTCATTCCCTCGCGGAACGTCCAGGCCCGGCATTCCGGCTCACCGACAGTGAAGAAGGTTCTCAGACCAAGCAGATGATAGGCAGCCTGAATGATCTGATCAAGACCGGATTGGGGAATGCCCAGGTCATCAAGGAAAGCCTTCTTTTCCTCCTTGTCCAGACCGGAAAGTTCCTCTTCGATCTTGGCGCAGATGGCGATGCATTCACTGCCTTCCGCCGCCGCGAAATCCCGCACCTTGACATAATACGCGTTGCTTTCGGGATCGGCGATTTCCTCATCGCTCATATTGGCAACATAAATGACCGGCTTTGAAGTCAGCAGACCATAGTTGCGCACATATGCCTTGTCGTCATCGCTCAGATCCAGGAGACGTACCGGTGTGCCTGCTTCCAGGGCATCCTTCATTCTCGTCAGGACATCAAGTTCCCTGACGGCATCCTTGTCTTTTGTCTGTGCTTTCTTGGCGATCTTTCCGATCCTGCTGACGACAGAATCAAGATCTGCCAGACACAGTTCAAGGTTGATCTCCTCAATGTCGCGGATCGGATCGACGCTTCCCTCAACATGTTCGATGTTGTCGTCGTCAAAACATCTGACAACATGAACGATTGCGTCAGTCTGACGGATGTTGGCAAGGAACTGGTTGCCCAGTCCTTCCCCTTTGGAAGCACCTTTGACAAGTCCGGCGATATCGGTGAATTCAAATGTCGTGTAGATCGTTTTCTTCGGGTTGTAGAATTTTACAAATTCTTCCATTCTGTCGTCCGGAACCTCCACCACTCCGACATTCGGACTGATGGTGGCAAACGGATAATTCTCAGCCAGTACCTGGCTGTTGGTGATTGCGTTGAACAATGTTGACTTGCCGACATTCGGCAGTCCCACGATTCCTGCTGTTAATGCCATATTCTGTTCCTTTCTACTGCGCTTTCTCGATGACCTTTTTCAGTTTCCGCTCGAATTCATGGCGCGGAAACATTACCACGGCACCGCAGCCCTGGCACTTGATCTTGATATCCGCACCCATCCTGATTACTTTCCAGTACTTCGACTTGCGGCACGGATGTTCCTTTTTCATTTCCACAATATCATTCAGATCATATTCCGGTATCATCATTTTCTCCTTTGACACGGTTCAGCCGAATAGTTCCCGGGAATCCAGGACGATCGTCACCGGTCCGTCATTGCACAGGCTGACCTTCATATCTGCCGCAAATATTCCTTCCTCGACATGATGTCCGAGTTCTCTCAGCACGGCATTGAAGTATTCGTACATCTTTTTTGCATGTTCCGGCTTGCCGGCCTTGTCAAACGATGGCCGGTTGCCCTTATGACAGTCCGCAAACAACGTGAACTGCGAAATGGACAGGATCGACCCGCCCGCCTGGGCAAGCGAAAGATTCATCTTGCCGGCGTCATCCTCGAAGATCCTCAGACGCGAAATCTTTTCCGCCATTTTCCGGACAGCTGTTTCATCGTCTTCGTCCTGGATGCCGACCAGCAGCACATATCCCTGATCTATTTTTCCGTGCACGGAACCGTCGATCATAACGGATGCTTCACGCACTCTCTGTATTACTGTTTTCACGCCCTCAAGTATAACAGATTCATATGCATTTCAGCCGCCGATAATATATATAGAACTATTAATAATATATAAATCAGATTAAAAATATAGCTGTAAAGCGCTAACAATTTGTGTAAACTGTGTGAAATGTTCCCGAAATGTTGAAAACCGGGTCAAAAACTTTGTAGAATATTGGCATGGTAAGAAGAAAAAAACACAGCAGAAAGTTTGGTATTACTCTAACCGGATTGGCCGCTGCAGGTATGTTTGCAGCAACGATCCCGGCACTGCAGGTATCGGCAAGTGATGAGGCAACCCATCTTGTTGATTTACCACTTATCGAGATCTCCATGCAGGATTCCAATCCGCTGACCACGTTAAAAAAGGAAATCATCGCAGAGCGTGCTTCATTTGATGAAACAATCTCTATTGATGATATAGACATTGACAGAAGTACTGTGGACATTACCGGCTTCGACCGTTCCTCCACAGCCATTCAGACAGTTACCGCAAAGGTTTCCCTGGTATATGCAGATGACAGCAACAAGAGCATCGGTTATTCCTTCACACAGGATGCCACCGTCAAGATGGTCAAGTCCAGCGCTCCGCAGCTGAAACTGAAATCCAGAAACATCACTGTCAACAACGGTGATACATGGAACCCTTCCTCCTACATCGCTTATATCAACGATGACTCCGGCATCCTGCCGACACTGAAGGTTTCCGGAACTCCGGATATGTCCGAAGACGGAAATTATGTTGTAAGATATACCGTCGTCGATCTGGAAGGCAACACGACATCTGCCGATCTGACAGTCACTGTCAAGACTCCGGAAGAAGTCATCCGCGCCAGAGAAGAGGAAGCAAGACGTATCGCCGAAGAGGAAGAAGCAGCACGTATTGCCGAAGAAGAGGCAGCTGAAGAAGAAGCAAGACGTCAGGAAGAACTGCTGCGCCAGCAGCAGGAACAGGAAGAAGCAGAATCTTCCACTCCGGACTTCTACAGCGAAGGTTCCGGTGCACCGACCTACGGTGACGGCAGCAACCCGTATTACGGCGGCTGGTCCAACTGCACATGGAGTGCATGGCAGCTGGCCTACCAGAATACAGGTGTTGCACTGCCCGGCTTCATGGGCAATGCCGGCAACTGGCTGGCAAGTGCTTCGGCAGCCGGCTATTCCACCGGCGGAACTCCGGCAGTCGGTTCGGTTGTCGTCTATTCCAACCACGTAGCCTATGTCGACGCAGTCGGCGCTGATGGTTCCTACCACATCGCTGAAGGCGGATTCCTCGGCGGCTATAACGAAAGATGGGTATCCGGCGGCGGCCTGCCTGAAGGTCAGTCACTGTACGGATTCATCTACGTAGAGTAACACCATACGAAAACAGGGAGAGCAGTAAACTCTCCCTTTTCTTATGCTTTTTTAATCTTTCGGCGGTGCTGCCTTTCTGGAAGCTGCTACCCAGAAATATCCTCCGACAAACAGCACAAGCATGCCGACACTGATCATATCAAATACACTCATTGTTCATTTTCTCCATTGACAATATACAATTCATTTCCTTTTGCGGCAAGTCCTGACAAAAAAGAGAAGGTACGTTACCTTCTCTGAAGTATTATTTCCGGCCTGTTCTCAATAACCGCATGGCATTGAGCACACACAGCATCGCCACACCGGTGTCAGCGAAGATTGCCATCCACATGTTGGCAATTCCGAAGGCGCCGAGAATCAGTGTCAGGATCTTGATACTGATGGCTCCGTATATGTTCTGGTTTGCGACTTTCAGAATCCTGTCCGCGCCATTGATCGCATCGGAAATCTTTTCCGGACTGTCATCCATGATGACGATATCCGCAGCTTCAATGGCCGCATCGGCACCAAGCGCGCCCATTGCGATACCGATATCCGCTGCCGCAAGTACCGGCGCATCATTGACGCCGTCGCCGACAAAGGCAGTTTTGCCTTCCTTTTTCAGTTCTTCGACAATTCTGACCTTGTCCTGCGGCAGGCATTCGCCATAGGCTTTCGTGCATCCCAGTACAGCCGCTGTTTCTTCAACGATCTGTCTGCTGTCGCCGGAAACCATATAGCAGTTTCTGTTCTGTGCCTGCAGCTGTCTGACTGCTTCCACGGCATTTGCCTTCAGCTGATCCTTCAGCACCAGGCAGCCTTCATAGACACCGTTCTTTGCCAGATATACAACTGTTCCAGCTGTGTTATGGGAAGGACAGTCGATATTGTTGTCCTTCATCAGTTTCTCGTTTCCGGCAAGAATCCTGTCTATACCGACTGTTACCGACAGACCGCGGCCGGCAATTTCCTTTACATCCCTGATCAGCGATTCGTCGATATCCTCCTGCCAGGCATTCTGTATGCCAAGGGCAACCGGATGGTTGGAAAGATGTTCGGCATAAGCAGCATCTTTCAGGACGGCTTTTTCATCTTCGGCATCGAGGATTTCACTCAAAGCGAAGCTTCCCGAAGTCAGGGTGCCGGTCTTGTCCATGACGATCTGTCTGATGCTGGCCAGATCATCGATCAGGTTTGCCCCCTTGACCAGGATACCGCGGCTGGAAAGACCGCCGATTCCGGCAAAGAAGGACAGCGGAATGGAAATCACCAGAGCGCACGGACAGGAGATAACGAGGAACGTACATGCGCGGTAGATACCTTCGTTGATGTCCCCGGTCACAAGCGTGACAATAACAGCTGTTACCAGGGCGGCAGCAACTACTGCCGGTGTATAGTAGCGGGAAAACTTCGTAATGAATTTTTCCTGCGGGGCCTTTCTTGATTCGGCATTTTCCACCAGTTCGAGAATACGGGCGACTGTCGATTCGTCATAAGGCTTTGTGACCCTGATCAGCAGGGTGCCGCTCATGTTCAGCGCACCGCTGATCGCCTCATCGCCGGCATCCACATCACGCAGTCTTGATTCACCTGTCAGTGAGGAGGTATCCAGACTGGAGGAGCCTTCGATAATCACACCGTCAAGAGGAATCTTCTCACCGGCAACAACACGGATCGTGTCTCCGACCGCAACTTCCTCCGGATCCTTTTTCACATATTCGCCATCACGCAGCACCATCGCGTATTCGCTGCGGATATCCATCAGTTCGCCGATCGAAGTGCGGGAACGTCTGACTGCAAGATCCTGGAAGTATTCGCCGATCTGATAGAACAGCATGACACCGGCAGCTTCCCGGTAATCCTTCAGGTACATTGCCGCAATCGTTGCCACAGTCATCAGGAAGTGTTCATCGAACAGCTGTCCCCTGCCGATGCCGCGGATTGCTTTCAGCAGGACATCATAGCCGAGAATCAGCCATGAGCATACCGGCAGAATGATCTGCAGCGGTCCCTGCCGGACAAACAGTGATGCGATAAACAATACTGCGCCTGCGATCAGTCTGATCAGCATGACCTTGTCATTTTCTTCCTCTGTTTCTGCAGAAGCAGCTTTCTTTTCGATCAGACTGACTTCCACTTCCGGTTCTTCATCCTTCACCATGGCGATTACCGCGTCCCTGATCCGATCAAAATCTGACGGTTCGCAGGATACACTCAGAATCTCATGCATGAAATCGGCATCAGCCTCGATTACACCGCTGATTTTCCCGGCTTTTACTGCCAGTTTTGCCGCACAGTCTGCGCAATCGATATTATGAATGCGGAACTGATATGTACGGCCGGCGGAGAGCGGTGTGATCACTGCATCCGGTTCTTCCTTGGCGGTGATTTCCCGGATTTCTTTCTCGATTCTCTCTTTGTCCTGCTCATCACAGTCATACATCAGGCTGCTGTTCATGAAACTGATACTGACATTTTCGATCCCGCTGATTTTCTCCAGACGTCCTTCCAGTTTGGCGGCACAGTCTGCGCAGTCAATACCGGTTATGGAAAAGCGCCTGGTCCGGTCGTTTACTGTATGATGTTTTTCTTCATGATGATGTTCATCACATTCGCAATGTTCATCATGGTGATGCTCATGCACGTGGGCATGACCCTTCGCAGTTACAACCGCTTCCGGTTCATTCTCCGCGATCACTGCCATGACTTTTTCCGTCATTTCCTTCCCCACATCATGACTGCAGGTAAATTCCAGAAGACTGTCGGCAAAAGAGAACCTTACATTCTCCAGACCTTCGAGGGCAGCGACCTTTTCCTGCAGTTCTGCTGCGCAGTGCTCGCAATCGACACCTTTTACTTCAAGATAGTAAATGGCTTTTTCTTCATGATGGTGTTCATGATCATGATGGTGATGCTCTTCGCATTCACAATGATCATGTTCGCAATGTTCATCATGATGGTGCTCATGTACGTGGTGATGCTCGTGATCATGATGGTCATGTCCTTCATGAAGTTCCGTGATACTGACTTCCGGTTCCTCTTCATGAACCAGCGCAAAAAGTTTTTCTTCAATTTCTTCTTCGTCTGCGTCTGTCTGAATCCGGCAGATTCCTTCCGGATAGCTCAGCTGCACATCGTTGATCTCATCGATGGCAGCGATTTTCTGTCTCAGTTTTTCGGTACAGTTCGGACAGTCGAGACCTTCCAGTTTGTATTTCAGAACGATCATATTCATTCCCTCACTTGAACAACTATTCAACTATTATTATATCTGTCTCCTTTCTTTCGTCAATTGGTTCATTTCATATTTCCCGGGAAACTGTATTATAATCATGTTGTTTCACCTACAGGAGAGTAATGCTTATGATCAAAACAAACTGGCATACACACACAAATCGCTGTGGTCACGCTGTCGGCGAAGATGAAGAATATGTACTTGCGGCTATTCAGGGCGGCCTGAAAACACTTGGGTTTTCCGACCACGCAGCCTATGAAGACCCCTATCCGCCGGAGCGCATGGATATCAGCGAGGTGCCTGGTTATTTTGCCAGTATCCGCTCCCTGCAGGAAAAATACAAGGACCGTATCAGGATCTGTCTCGGTATGGAAGTCGAATACTATCCGGAACAGTGGCATGTTCTCAGCAGTTACCGCCGGGAACTGGATTATCTGATTCTGGGACAGCATAACGTGTATTACGACCGGGTCAGTGCCTACGCCATCAACGACGGGGATACACTGCATCGTTATGTCGACATGCTGGAAGCTGCCTGTGAAAGAAATCTGTGTGATTATATCGCCCATCCCGATGTTGCCCTCTACGGCTATCAGAGACTGGACGGTTCGGTGCGGGAATGTGCCGCAAGAATCGCCGATATCTCCCTGAAATACAATATGCCGCTGGAACTGAACACCGGTTCCGGTGTCCACCGCGGCATGCACAAATATCAGGACGGCATGCGCTATGCCTATCCGACACGTATCTTCTTTGAAGAGTTTGCCAGAAAGCACTGCCCCATTATCATCGGCCTCGATGTTCATGATCCCGCTCTCTTCCTGGATGATACCGATCTGAACCGGGCACTCTCCGTCATTGCTGATCTTGACTGCAACATTCTGGAAGACTTCGATCTGGTCGAAGCCGCAAAAAAAAGAAAAGCCTTATTCCGTTGAAAAAGAGGATCTAACAGTTGAGTAGTATTACAGCTATTCAACGAGGGTTAGGTCCTCTTTTTCGTTGACAAGGAAAAAAGAACAGTCGAATTATGA
>CACYXJ010000021.1 GCA_902778375.1 uncultured Erysipelotrichaceae bacterium | reverse complement strand
AAAGGCAGAAGTACAAGTGCCAACTATATCAGTGATGATCCGGCGTACGGTGTCTTCCAGGAACTGGATGGGGAAGTCATGCTGGTGCTCCCGCTTACCCTGAAATTCCAACCGGGACATGAAGATGCGACCGGCGAGATGGCGGACCGGGTCATCGGCAAGGGCATTGAATTTACTGTGCCGGCATGCGGATATGATCTGTACGGCGGCGCCTTTGCCGGCTGGTATGTTGATGGCAATCCTGACAATATCGTAAAACCGGGAGAGAAACTCACGCTCGATCAGAGTGCTGTTTTCGTCGCGTCCTGGGACGAGTCACCATGGAAGGAACTGCAGTCGAAGATCGATCATGCCCAGGATGGTGAAACGATTACCCTCAGCCAGCCAATTACAGCAGCAGCTGACGATGTTGCTCTGAGAATTCCGAAGGACAAGAATATCATTCTTGATCTGAACGGCCAGACGATCGACAGAAATCTGCAGGAACCGGCCGCAGGCGGCATGGTCTTATATGTCGAAGGCAAAGTGACGATCAGAGACAGTGCCGGCGGCGGTCTGATCACCGGCGGCAACAACAGTTCGACAGTAGTTTCGGAAGTAGGTGGCGGTATCCACATCGAGTATGGTGAAGTGATATTCGAAAGCGGTACGATCAGCGGTAATACAGCATCACGCGGTGCCGGTATCATCAACAACCGCGGAACCCTGACCATGACCGGCGGCACAGTTGAGAACAACCATGCCAGCCGGATCGGCGGCGGTATTGACGCAATCAACGGCAACACGAAGATCCAGGGCGGAAAGATCATTAATAATATCTGTGACAACCTCGGCGGCGGTATCGTCGTATCATCCTCCGGCACGTATTTCTCAGGCAGTCCAATTATCAAAGACAACAAGGGCAAAGACGGCATTGATGCAAATGTATACGTATCAGCCAGCGGTGTCATGAATATTGACGGTCCGCTCAGCGATGATGCTGTGATCTATCTGACACATCCGTGGGTGGAAAAAGTCGATGAACCGGTGACCGTCACCGGCGGCCTGCCGAAGAATGGCAATTTCGATGTGATCTATTCGGACAATAATTATTACAAAGGTTATGACACGAATGGTGAACTTGTCTTTGGCAAGACGAAAGTCACTGTTACCGTCAACAGCGGCGACAAGGCTGAGCAGCATGTTACCGAAAGTACGGACTATGCCCAGAACAGCTGGCTGACACTGCCGGAATGCCCATGGGAACCGCTGAAAGGCTATCGCTTCAAGGGCTGGCAGATCGGCACGGAAGTTTATCAGCCGAAGAAGCAGATCCAGCTCACAGGCGATATGGAAATCACAGCCCTCTGGACCAGTCCGTGGAAGGAACTGCAGGAAAAAATCGATTTGGCAGGAGAGACATCAGTAACCATCGTTCTCGATGAGGATGTTATTGCTTCGCCGTATGATGTACCGCTTGTCATCGGTAAGGATCAGCATATTACCATCGACCTGAACGGCTGTATGATCAACCGCAATCTGGAAGTACCGGTGGACAATGGTTCAGTCTTAGTGAACAACGGCAATCTGACCATCGTAAACAACGGTGCCTCATTGAAAGGCATCATCACCGGCGGCAACACGACCGGTGATGGCGGCGGTATCGTCAACTACGGCAGACTGACCATGAGGGGCGGCTTTATCAGCTACAACCATGCTGACGGCAACGGTGGCGGTATCTACGACGTCGGCCGTTTCGACCAGTACACAAGCACTTATATCGAAAACAATACTGCCGGTAAGAGCGGCGGCGGTGTTTATATCGATTCGACTATCCATGGCACCCTGCACAGTTACCTGATGTTCGGCGGTACCGTCTACGGCAACTCGGCTGCAGTCAGCGGCGGCGGTGTATATGGCGACGGCGATTTCATCGTTACCGGGGATGCCCATATCAACGGCAATACAGTTGCCAACAAAGCCAACAACCTGTATATCAATGCCGAGGACGGCGAACCGAAGTATGACCGTATGGTCAACACCCTCGGTGTCAGGGCATATGTCGGCATCACTTCGGAAATCGCACCGCAGTACGGTCAGCCGGTTACCGTCATGAAGAGAATGAGCGGCAATTTCTCAAGCGCGCATCTGTACAGTGACGATCCTGCCTATGTAATCATCGAGACAGAAGACTATGAAGCACAGCTGGCTGTCGGCGTAACCATCGACTTCGAAAAAGGCGATCCTTTAGCCGCAGGTACAATGAAGCCTGTCGTTACAGCTGCAGGTATGGAATATACCGTTCCGGAATGCACATTCACTCTGGAAGACACAAAGTTTGCCGGCTGGATGGTCGATGACGATCCGAAGCAGCTTGTTGCTCCAGGCGACAAGATCACACCGGAAAAAGACACTACCCTGACTGCCTTGTGGGGCAGCCCGTGGCAGGATCTGCAGGAAAAGATCAACAACGCCAAAGACGGTGATGTAATCGTTCTGAGCGATGATGTCAGGGCAATGCCGACTGACTCTGCGCTGGTGATTCCGGCCGGCAAAAATATCACCATTGATCTGAACGGTCATTCAATCGACCGCAATCTGCAGAACAAGCTCACTGACGGCGGTGCCATCATGAACATTCAGGGCACCCTGACCGTTACCGATTCTGCCGGCGGCGGAACTCTGACCGGTGCCAATAACGACAGTGCCAATCCATACACAGCCGGTTCCGTTACGGTAAACGGCGGTACATTCATTCTCAAGGGCGGCACGATCACCGGCAACTATTCCTATTTCAGCGGTGGCGTGCATCCGGTAGCCAACGGCACCTTCATCATGGAAGGCGGTGCCATTGAGAATAACAAAGCACATATCTGCGGCGTTTCGATGGTCGATCTGAATACGACTGTGGATATCCGCGGCGGCACGATCACAAACAACACGGCAGACAGCCATGGCAATATCAGCGTCAGCCGCGGTACATTCAAGGTTTCCGGCAATCCGGTCATTACCGATAACATTGCCGGCGGCAAGACATGCAATGTCGAACTGCGCAACGGTATCATCACTGTAGCGGGTATGCTGGACAAAGATGCCAGGATCGGTGTTTACGGCATGAAGAACGGCATCTTTACGAGCGGTCTGCCCGGCAAAGGTGTCATTGAGAATTTTGTCAGTGACAACGAACTTGCGACCGGCTACAGCCAGGAAGGGGAAGGTGTCTTCGGCCCGGCAGCGATCGTAACTTTCGATCCAGGCACCGGCAGCGGCGAGACTTATACAGTCAGAGTATGCAAGGAAAGCTATTACATCCTGCCGCAGAATACATTTACAGCACCGCAGGGAAAAACATTTGACTGCTGGGGCATAGGGCCTGAAGGCTATTTTGCCGGTCAGGTTGTCAGAATTGACAAGGATACTGTGTTTACAGCCCTGTGGAAGAATGATCCGATCAAGAATCTGACGATTCACTGGTCTTCCAGAGACGGAATCGATCTGGTCGAACCGCTGGTTCTTAAGGCAGATGAAGGTACCAAGCTGCTGAATGTCATCGGACCGAATGAAGACAAAATCACCTATCGTTTCAAGAAAGATGGATATAAACCTGCCACAGGCAAGACGGTCTTCGGACTGTTCCTGCCGCAGCCGCTGAGTGACTACAAAACTATGGATGAAGCAATCGCTGCTCAGATCGACATGGAAGAAGTTCTCAGCAATGACAGAGATATCTACTATGCAATGATCAAGATCCAGACAAAGATCGATATCGATCTGTTCACTGTATGGTGCGGTACGGAAGCGGGACAGATGCAGCCGCGCGGTTACATCGACCAGAGTTCCTACAGTATTGACGACGGTATATACTTTATCGAATCAGAGACGGATCATTCCCGTCCGGATTATACTCTGATCGGCGGGCAGACAGCTTATATCGAAATCCGTCTCGAGCCGGAGCCGGGTGTTGTCTATCCGGATAAGGTGGAAGATCTGCAGATCAAAATCAATGGCGCCACACTACTGAACTATAGTTACTGGGGTGAAAAGGTGCATATTACGGCATCCACACCGGTCGTACATGACCCGGATAAGGCAAAGAAAGAAAATGAAAGAACTGCGACCTGTACGGAGGCAGGCGGCTTCGACAAAGTTGTCTACTGTAAAGAGTGCTACGAAGAAATCAGCCGTATATTTATCGAAATAACACCGGCAATCGGTCATGACTGGCGCGAAACTGTTTACCACCTTTCCTCTAACAAGACATATCTGGTCGCGCAAAGAATCTGCAATCATCAGACAACACCGGAATGTGTGGAAAGGGAACAGGCAATCATTACTTCCTCTGAGGTTACCAAACCGGCAACCTGTGAAGAAGACGGTGAAACGACTTATATCAGCGCTCCGTTCACCAATCCGGCGTTCAAGATTCAGACAATCACTGTCAAGGATGTGCCAAAGACCGGCCATAACTGGGGTGAGGCGACATATACCTGGTCCGCTGACAACAGCAAGGTAACCGCCGAAAGGATCTGTAAGAACGATCCTTCCCATAAGCAGACGGAAACCGTTGAAACCGTGATGCATGAAGAAACGGCGCCGACCTGCACAGAAGATGGCAGCCGGACCTACACTGCCATCTTCAGAAACTCTGCCTTTGAACCGCAGACAAAGACGGAAACCGTTCCGGCGACCGGCCATGACTGGGGTGAACCATCCTATACATGGGCGGACGACAACAGCAAGGTGACAGCGGAAAGAGTCTGTAAAAATGATTCTTCCCACAACGAAACAGAAACAGTTGATACTGTCATGACGGAAAGCCCTGCAACATGTGAAGAAGACGGTGAACGGATCTTTACAGCAGTGTTTGCCAATCCGGCATTCAGTGCCCAGACGATGAAGGAAGTGATTCCGGCATCCGGACATGACTGGGGCGAGCCTGTCTATGAATGGAACTATGACAACAGCAGTGTGACAGCGAAGCGGATCTGTCAGAACGATTCCTCGCATATCGAAAGCGAGACAGTAACGACAAGTGCGCAAGTGACGAAACCGGCGACCTGTACGGAGAAGGGTGAGACAACATACACGGCTGCGTTCGGCAGCTCCGCCTTCACAGTGCAGACAAAGACAATCGCCAATATCGACGCACTCGGTCATGACTGGGACGAAGGCACTGTGACGAAACCGGCAACCTGCGAGGAAGACGGCGTCATGACATATACATGTCAGAATGACAGCAGCCATACCCGCACGGAAGTACTGCCGAAGACAGGCCATCTGCCGTCTGAAAAATCCGTAAGAGAAAACGAAGTCAAGCCGACCTGCACAACGGAAGGCAGCTATGATGAAGTGTTCTACTGCCAGCACTGCGGCAAGGAACTGCGAAGAGACCATTACACTGAAGCAGCCCTGGGCCATGACTGGACTGAATGGAAAGTCATCAAGGAAGCGACAGAAGATGAAGAAGGTCTGGAGAGAAGGACATGCAGGCGCTGCTCTGAAACAGAAGAGCGGCCGATTCCGCACAAAGACCATGAACATCAGATGAAGCACTATGACACAGTGGCTGCAACCTGTACCGAAACCGGTCTGAAGGAACACTACGAATGCGAAAAGTGCCACAAATACTATGCGGATGAAGCAGGCACACAGGAAGTCACATATGAGAGCCTCCTCATCAACGCGCTGGGTCACGATGTGACAAGGCACGAAGAAGACAGAGTCGAGGCGACCTGCACGAATTTCGGTCATTACTACATCGTCATTGAGTGTGAAAGATGCCATGAAGTAGTAAGCCGGACCGTGGTCGGCATTCCGAAGAAAGGCCATGACTGGGGCAAGGTGTCATATACATGGGCAGCCGACAACAGTACAGCCACAGCCGAAAGAACATGTAAGAATGATCCGTCACATGTGGAAAGCGAAACAGCGGCTGTGAAGAGTGAAGTGACGAAGGAACCGACCTGTACGGAAGCAGGCGAGAGAACATATACAGTCACATTCACAAACAGTGCATTTGAAGCACAGACAAAGACGGAAGTCATTCCGGCGACAGGCCATGACTGGGATACACCGGTCTATGAATGGTCTTTCGACAACAGCACCGTAACAGCGACAAAGACCTGTAAGAACGATCCGGATCATGTGGTCAGTGAAACTGTACAGACAACCTCGTCTGTAACGACACTGCCGACATGTACGGAAGCGGGTGAAACGACATATACAGCAGAATTCACTGACACATCATTCAAGCCGCAGAAGAAGACGCTGAGTGATGTCGAACCGCTGGGTCATGATTACAGCGCTCCGGTATACAGCTGGTCCGCTGACAACAGCACCGTCACGGCGCGGATGACCTGTGACAGATGCGGTCATGCAGTGGAAGAAACAGTCGTCACCGTACAGGAAATCTCTGTAAAACCGACGTGCACGGAAAAGGGTACGACGACGTATACAGCTGAATTCGAAAATGAAGCGTTCGAAACCCAGACGAAGAGCCTGAAAGACATCAATGCACTCGGCCACAACTGGGATGAAGGAACTGTAACGAAACAAGCTACCTGTGAAGAAGCCGGCGTCATGACATACACATGCCGGAACGACAGCAGCCATACAAAAGAAGAAGTCATCGAAGCAACAGGACACAGTCCGGCAGAAGCGGTGATGGAGGATTTCGAAGCAGCAACCTGCACAACACCGGGCGGCTATGACGAAGTGATCTACTGCGAGATCTGTCATCAGGAACTGGCAAGAGATCACCACACCGAACCAGCCCTCGGCCATAACTGGGGCGAGTGGAAAGTCATCGAAGAAGCAACAGAAGATAAAGACGGTCTGGAGAGAAGGGAATGCACACGCTGCGATGAAGCAGAAGAACGGGCGATCCCGCATCTCGACCATGTGCATGAGATGACGCACGTTGACGAAAAACCGGCAACCTGTACGACGACAGGTCTGAAGGAACACTACGAATGCAGCAAGTGTCACAGATACTATTCAGATGAAGAAGGTATCTACGAAGTCAGCTATGAAGATCTGATCATACCGACAGCATCGCATCAGTACGCACACAAAACAGAAAACAGAGTCGATGCGACCTGCACGACCGTCGGCCATTACGACATGGTTGTCTACTGTGAAAAGTGCAAAGAAGTGATCAGCCGGACCATCGTCAGTATCCCGAAGAAAGGCCATGACTGGGGCGAACCGACCTATACATGGTCAGATGACAGGAGTACGGTAACAGCAGAAGCAATCTGCCGTAACGACGAGAGTCATGTGCTGAGCGAGACGGTGGCAGCCACCTCCTCAGTAACAATAGAACCAACCTGCACCAGACCCGGTGAAATGACGTACACGGCAACATTCACGGATGAACACTTCGAACCGCAGACGGTTACGGAAGAGATTCCGGCGAAAGGCCATGACTGGGGTACACCGGAATACAGGTGGTCTTCTGACAACAGTACGGTAACAGCGACAAAGACATGTCTGAACGATCCTTCTGAGACAGTCAGCGAGACAGTGAAGACAACGTCGAAAGAAACAAAGAAACCGACCTGTACCGATAAGGGAGAGATTGAATACACAGCAGTATTCAGCGATTCTTCCTTCAAGACCCAGACAAAGACAGTCCTGATCGATGAAACAGGTCATGACTGGGATGAGCCGGTTTATGAATGGAGTTATGACAACCAGACAGTTACGGCGAAGAGGATCTGCAAGAATGATCCTTCGCATGAAGAAAAAGAAACTGTGACAACCATCGCCGAAGTCACCAGAAAACCGAAATGCGAAGAGAAAGGCGAAACAACTTACACCGCTGTCTTCACCGGCTCCGGATTCAAAGTCCAGACAAAGACAGTGGAAGATATCGATGCGACCGGCCATTACTGGGACGAAGGCACTGTGACGAAACCGGCAACCTGCGAGGAAGACGGCATCATGGCATATACATGTCAGAATGACAGCAGTCATACCCGTACGGAAGTCATTCCGGCAACAGGCCATCTGCCCGGAAATGCTGTAAAGGAAATTATCAAGGAAGCAACCTGTACAGAAGAAGGCAGCTACGATGAAGTGTTCTATTGCCAGCACTGCGGCAAGGAACTGCGAAGAGACCATTACACCGAAGCAGCCCTGGGCCATGACTGGAGTAAATGGCAGGTCATCACGGAAGCAACAGAAGATGAAGAAGGTCTGGAGAGAAGGACATGCGGACGCTGCGGAAAAACAGAAGAGCGTCCGATCCCGCCAAAGGGCCATGAACATCTGATGAAGCACTATGATGCAGTTGCAGCTACCTGTACCGAAACCGGTCTGAAGGAACACTACGAATGCGAAAAGTGCCACAAATATTATGCGGATGAAGCAGGTACACAGGAAGTCACGTATGAGAGCCTGATCATTAAAGCGACCGGT
This sequence comes from uncultured Erysipelotrichaceae bacterium, assembly GCA_902778375.1. Classification (GTDB taxonomy): domain Bacteria; phylum Bacillota_I; class Bacilli_A; order Erysipelotrichales; family Erysipelotrichaceae; genus Bulleidia. The sequence continues at coordinate 49,269 of CACYXJ010000021.1, read as the reverse complement.
CATGAAGGCGACAGTTCGAGAGAAGACGGAGCAGCTCCGACCTGCACGAACGTCGGCTACTACTACATTGTTGTCCGCTGTACAAAATGCGGCGAAGTAGTTAGCAGGACCGTTGTCAGTGTTCCAAAGCTCGGCCATGACTGGGGTGAACCGACCTATACTTGGTCGGATGACAAGGCAACGGTAACAGCTGAAAGAACATGTCAGAATGATCCGTCACATACGGAAAAAGAAACCGCAGCAGTGAAGACGGAAGTAACAAAGGAACCGACCTGCACGGAAGCAGGCGAGAAGACTTATACAGCCGCCTTCAAGAACGAAGCCTTTGAAACCCAGACCGATACGGAAGAGATTCCGGCAAAGGGTCATGACTGGGGAACACCGGTCTATGAATGGGCTGATGACAACAGTACTGTAACAGCTACAAAGACATGTCAGAATGATCCGTCCGAGAAAGTAACTGAAACCGTGCAGACTGCTTCGAAAGTCATTTCGGAGCCGACCTGCACAGAGAAGGGCGAAACGGAATACACGGCAGAGTTCAGTGATCCTTCGTTCATTACTCTGAGGCGCCGTGAAGAAACTGCGGCACTCGGGCATGACTGGAGTGAATGGATTGTTGTCAGGGAACCGTCAGCTGAAGCTGAGGGACTGGAACAGAGGACCTGCCAGCGCTGCGGCGAAACGGAAACAAGAAGCATTCCGAAACCGGAAGAAATCCACTACCGTGTCACTGCCGGTGACGGCAGCACATGGACACGCGGCAGCGGAGATATGGTCTTCCGCTTCAAGCGCAACACCGAGGATGAGACAACATTCTCACACTTCATCGGCATCAGGGTCGACGGCAATGACGTGGCAGCATCCAACTATACGGCGGAAGCGGGCAGCGTCATCATCAGACTGCATCCGCAGTATCTGAATACACTGTCGGTTGGAGAACATGTCCTGACTGCTCTCTTCGATGACGGCAGCAGCGACACAGCACACTTCACGATCACCGAACCGAAGAAAGATGATACAAAACCTGACAGCAAGGTGCCGGATACCTCCGACAGAGGTGCTCTGCCGGCACTGCACTGGCTGGCAGTTATGACTGCGTCATTGCTGGTAATGTTCATCGCATTGCGGAAACGGCTGATTCACCGCTGAACAATAAGAAAAAGAGGCTAAACGGCCGGAAGATATGAATGCATATCCGCCGGAGGCGCAAAGCCTCTTTTTTGTGTTTCTTCGGACAGAAAAAAACCGGATCTCAGTGATCCGGTCCGGAATAGATTCCGTTGAGCTGCAGCCAGGCTTCGATATCGCTGGCAAGCATCGGGTGGTTCTGGTCGTACTGGATGAAATTGTCGATGACGATTTCTCCGTTCTCCGTCCGGGCTGTGACAAAGGCCGGATAGGAGGACAGTCCCCAGTCGGTTTTCAGACGGTTGGTCAGCAGCTGTTCCTCGAGGGCTGTGATGTCAACCGTTTCGATCATCCGGTCGATCTGCAGCCCGGTATCGTTCTTTACCGTTGCCATGACCGTGTTTTTGACATATACACAGTCCTGGCTCTTGCGGGAATAGAAGAACAGGTAGTGGGTGACGCCGTCGCCGCTGCTGCGGATGTATTCCTTCAGCGTTTCGTAGTCGAGATAGGTTTCTCCTTCTTCCGTTTCATCGAACGCGTTGGGTTCGAAGTAACGGTAGCCGGTGACCGCTATGCTGTAGACCATGATCAGGCACAGCAGGGTAAACAACACTCTTTTTAACATTTATCAACCTTTCAGCCCTGCTGCTCTGCCTGGGCATTTTTCTTTCCGATGTACTTGAAGCACAGCATCGTGACATCATCAAACTGCTCGTTGCCGGCGACAAATTCGTCGACGCTGCGGGTGACACTTTCCAGAAGTGCCTTTGGTGTCTTTTCCTTTGTACTGTTCAGGGCTTCGATCATCCGGTCGGTGCCGTATGCTTCTTTCTTCACAGTGATCGCTTCCGGCACACCGTCGGTATAGACGAAGATCATATCGCCCGGATCGATCTGCAGCTCATATTCCGTATACGGAACACCATCCATGGCGCCAAGCACCAGTCCGTGCTTGTCCTTGAAGAGATCGAACGATCCGCCGTTACGGTAAAGGGCAGGATATTCATGGCCGGCATTGGCTGCGACCATTTTGCCGGTGGAGATTTCCAGGATACCGACCCAGACACTGACGAACATCTGCATCTTGTTGTTGGAACAGAGCATCTCATTCGTCTTTTCCAGGATACCGGCAGGGGAGAGTCCCAGCATGGCGCAGTTCTTCAGGATGGTCATGGAGATCATCATGAACAGGGCACCGGGCACGCCTTTGCCGGAGACATCGGCAATCAGCAGACCGAGATGGTCATCATCGATCTTGAAGTAATCGTAGAAGTCGCCGCCGACTTCGCGGGCTGGGTTCATGATGGCGTAGATATCGAATTCATCATGGTCGGGGAAGGCGGGGAATTCATTCGGCAGCATTCCTGCCTGCAGCTGGCTGGCCATATTCAGTTCGGTGGTGATGCGCTGTTTTTCCGCTTCTTCCTTATGCTTTTTCTCAAGCTTTTTCATATTGTACTGGCCATACAGCCATACGAAGCAAGCAATCAGAATGATATCGGCCAGCACCATGGCGATATAGAACCATGGCTGTTCATACATGCTTTTTTCCTTGACGATCTTGACGGAAGTGGTGATGCTTTCACGCATTGCCGAGTCGTGGGCGCCAAGCTGGAAATAATAGGTGCCACCCGGCAGGTTGGTATAATCCACCGGATCAAGATCGCGGCGGTTGACACTCTCATATTCCGTGTCGAAACCTTCAAGCCGGTAGGAAATGACGGGATCGACCAGCGAGAAGTTGAATACATAACTGTAGATCGTCAGTTTCTTGGCCGATGCCGGAACAATGAAGTCACCTTTGTCATCGGGATATATTCTGACGTTGTCCGCGTCCACATACGGAACCGACATCTTCAGATAGCCCAGGGTATCATATATCTCGTTGATGTTGACTTTGACAACACAGTTATTGGAAGCGATGTACAAAGTGCCGTCATCCATCAGCTGACTGTAGGAATTGGCGGTCGTGATGCCGGGCAGTCCGTTGGAAATCGAATAGCGCAGGTATTTCAGATCTTCGGGATCCTGCAGCAGATCGTCGGTATAGGCGACATAGATGCCGTTGCTGCTGAGCACCCACATCTGGCCGCTGCTGTTTTCATAAAGGTCGAAGTTATTGGTAAACGGGAAATTATGAATCAGATGGACATTATAGTCCTGATCGAGATATCCGAGACAGTTGCCGGAAACAAACCATATGATGTTGCGCTTCTCGTCCTTCTTGATGCGCATGATGCTTTCGGAATCCAGTCCCTCCCGGGTGCCGATATGATAGACTTCCCGGCTGTCAGGATTGATGATATAGATTCCGTCACCGTCCGAACCGGCGAGTATGTCACCGTCAAATCCTTCGGCAACATTCAGTATTTCGGTATTGGTGATTCCGTCTTTCTGGGTATAGGAATCGACGACCCGGCCATCTCTTATAAACTGGACGCCGCCGGAAAGGGCAGCCACGATGGTTCCGTCCGGAAGTTCGGTAATATTGCGGATCTGGTCGGAAATCATGCCGTCATCGACGGTATAGGCAGTCAGTTCGCCATGGTCGTAGCAGATCGGTCCGGAATCACGCCAGGTGGAAATCCACAGCCTGTCGCGGGAATCCTTCATGATACAGCGGATCCTGACGCCGTTGAGATAATCAAACAGGTCCTCGTAATCATCCATGACTTCTCCGCCGGCTGTATGGGCACTGGTGATGGGAATCTCATCGACGATGCTGTCTTTGGTGACTGCCAGCAGACCTGTATCGGAGCCGATCAGCAGCATGTCCTCATACATGCAGGTGGTATTGATCATCGTGCCGTAGATGCCGTAACGCGCAAGCAGGTCTATGAACGGATTGGCAGTGATTTTCATCAGGCCCTGACGGGTGGAGGCGAACCACAGGTTTCCTTCATAGTCCACCATCATATTGGAAACGGAATTGTTCATCGGCACATTGCCGAGAAGCTGGAAACTGTCACCTTCCAGAACACCGATGCCGTTGCGGGCACAGATCCACAGCCTGTCGTCCACCATCGTGAAGTCCTGGACTTCGCCCAGCGGCGAAATATCATATTCTTTCACATCGTGGAAACGGTTGAGAATATTGCCATAAAGGAGCCGGTTCTCCTTGGTTTCGAAGTAGATATAGCCGGGATTGTCAGGGTCGGGGAGGAAACTGCTGATCATCTGCTCATAGCCGGTTTCCGAGTGGTCATAGTAACTGGTAAGAATACCGTTTTTGACGGTAAACAGATCACCGTTGAATGTCAGACCATAGACACGCCCGTCCGCACCGTATTCGAGTTCATGAATAAACTCGCGGTCGAGCCGGTCATCGCCGAGATTTTTGATATTGAGATCCTTGTCAAAATAGACAAGACCTTCCGTTGTCGCAACATAGATGTTTCCGGTATTGTCGCTGACAATATCACGGACCATATAGGAATGCATGAGATCGTTGTTGTCAGGACCCCAGTGTGTCAGTTCGTTCTGATCCATCAGATACAGACCGTGATCATTGGTTCCGATCCACATCCGGTCCTTCGAATCGATATATAGACTCTTGACGGTGTTGATCTCATTGCCGTATCTGATGCGGGTGAAGTCCAGTCCGTCATAGCGGAACAGTCCGGCATAGGAGCCGATCCAGATAAAGCCGTCTTTGCTTTCGATGATATCATTGGCTTCCGAGGACAGAAGGCTGTTGCTGGCGTCATACAGTATCGCCGTCCAGTTTTCGGTCGAAAACGGATCGACGATCTGAATATAATCCTCCGGGATCTCGCCCGGTTCTTTGGGCTGTTCCGACTCGTCCGCATGCACGATGGAAACGCCGGAAAAACCTGCTGCAAGACATAGGGTAAGACTCAGCAGCATGGATACGGATTTCTTCAGTACGTTTTCCTTTTTATTCATGTCAGACATCATAATCATCCACTCTATATTATAAACGAAATGACTGTAATTCATCCAGGCAAGGTGAAAGAAGGGTCAAAATGGCGGAAAAGCCTTTAATGAAGGTGTTTTTTGTTGTAAAAGGTCTCTGTTTGAACATATAATGATTCTTACCCACGGTTATTTTTTATGAAATGGTATGAGCAGAAATTTGTAAACCACCGCGACTGGATGCTGGACAACTGCCAGCTGCTCGGTCTTGACAGCAATGAACTGGTGCTGGCCATGATGATCGATTTTTTCAATGAGCATAACGAACCGATCTCGATGGAAGCCCTGCACCAGAAGACCGGTATGACACTGGAAGAAGTGGACCGTACGATATCCGTGCTGTGTGCGAAGAAATATCTAGAGATCCGCGCTTCCGCCGCCAATGTCTGTTTCTCACTGAACGGCCTGTTCGAAACCGACGTTGCCCGCAGCGAACGTGTTCTTGATTCCTCGCTCTATTCGGTATTCGAAAGTGAATTCGGCCGGCCGCTGAGCAACCAGGAGATGGAGAAGATTTCCGACTGGAACCGGACGACCGACAAGAAGATGATCATCTACGCATTGCGCGAAGCAAGTGCCTATCAGAAACTGAACGTTGCCTATATCGACAGGATCCTGACGGAATGGAAGAACAGGGGACTGACGCTGCAGCAGATCGAAGAGGCGTAAGATGGAACGGATGAGTGTTGAGGAGATACTGGATCATCTCGAGGAACTGTTTCCCGATGCCCATTGCGAACTGGACCACCGCAACAATTATGAGATGGCTGTTGCCGTGATTCTCTCCGCCCAGACGACGGATGCCTCTGTCAACCGCGTCACACCGGCATTGTTCGAACGGTTTCCGACGATCGAAAGTCTGGCGGAAGGCGACCGGGAGGAAATCGAACAGCTGATTTCTTCACTGGGTCTCTACCGGGCCAAGGCAAGGTCAATCCAAGGTTTTGCCAAAGGTATCACGGAACAGTTCGATGGTGAAATTCCCTCCGACATGAAAAGTCTGACTTCATTGCCGGGTGTCGGCAGAAAGTGCGCCAATGTCATCCAGAGCGAATGCTTCGGTGTTCCCGCACTGGCAGTGGACACGCATGTGGCAAGAATATCCAGGCGGCTTGGTCTCTGCTATCAGAAGGACACGCCGGAAGTGATTGAGCGCAAGCTGAAAAAGAAGATTCCGGAGGAAAGATGGAGCAAAACCCATCATCAGATGATCTTCTTCGGCAGATATCTCTGCCATGCCCGCAAGCCGGAATGCGGCCGCTGTCCGTTTACCGCGGTCTGCCATGAAAAGAACAAGAATCTCTGAGCGTGCGAACGCTCTTTCTTTTTTACGTTATAATGGGTACAGCAGGAGGTGAAGAATGTTCACATGCCCGAACTGCAACGGCAGTCTGAAATTCAACATTCCCACACAAAAGCTGAAATGCGAACATTGCGGCAGTTCCTTTGATCCTGCCGGCTATGATCAGAACAATAATGCCGAACAGGATGATTTTTTCGGCGCGACCGTATATACCTGCAAGAACTGCGGGGCGGAACTGATCAGTCCGGATGACTCGATCGTCAGTTTCTGCAGCTACTGCGGCAGCGAGCAGATCCTGGAAGGGAAGATCGCCCGCCAGAAAAGACCGCAGAAAATCATTCCTTTCCGCATCAGCAAGGAGAAAACAGCCGAGGCATTTGCCAGACATACGGACAAGGTCCGCTTTGTCCCGAAGGAATACCGCGATCCCAAATTCCTGGAGAAGTTCCGCGGCATCTATATTCCTTACTGGACCTACGATGTGCGGTTCAAGGATTCCGTCGAACTGCCGGGTACGAAAAGTTACCGCCGCGGCAGTTATGTCATCGAAGAGGATTACAACGTCAAAGCCGGACTGGAAGGTCTCTATGGCGGCATTCCCTACGATGCATCGAGTGCCTTCGATGACAGTCTGGCCGATGAACTGGCACCGTTCCATGAGAAGAAGATGCGCGATTTCGCACCCGGATATCTTGCCGGCTTCTATGCCGACCAGGCTGATGTCACCAGCGAATCGTATGAACCGGCAGTGCTGGAGAGAGCCGGCAACCAGGCAATCGAAAAAATGCGCAAGAAGTTCGAAAATGAAAAGCATATCGATCTGAAATTCCCGCTCGAACAGGAAAAACAGAACGAACTGCTCGGAACAGAAATCATTGACCGCCGGGCTTCATTGTTTCCGGTATGGTTTCTGACATGGCGCAGGAACGACCGTGTCGCCTATGCCGTTGTCAATGGCGAAACCGGAAAGATCGCTGCCGATATCCCGGTCGATGTGCCGAAGTATCTGCTGGCGGTGATCCTGACAGCAGCGCTGCTGTTTGTCGGCCTCAACTTCTTTGTCACAATGACAGCACCGACAGTTCTGATGGCATCGTCCGCCCTGGCGGTGGTCGCCGCCGGACTGTTCGCCCATCAGACCGGCCAGCTGCATGACCGGGAAATGCATATCTTCGACCGCGGCTATTTCCTGTCCGACCGGGATACGGAAATCACGGCGGAAAAAGCGGAGGAGATCCGGGAAAAAAGGGAAAACGGTCTGAACCTAAGCTCCAAAATCATTGAATGGATCATCACTGCCCTGGTTGTCATGATCGCCATTCCCATCAGTACCGGTATGATCTTCCTGGTGTTTGCCGAATCGCCAATCAGAAGGGCAACCCTGGGTTCGATCGTCCTGATGGCACCGGCTGCCTATTTCTTCATCCGCAGCCTGGTATACCTGCGTCATATCCATGAAAAGTCAGTCGGTCTGCAGGCATTCGCGGCTTTCGCTGCTTCGGCGGCGGCTGTCGTGATCCTGATCCTGAGACCGGTCGAGGACTGGTGGTATTATCTTGGTTCTGTATTCTGTCTCTTCGCGGTGCTGTATACCTGCATCGGTCTGATCAACAAGTACAACCTGTACGCGACCAGAGACATCCCTGCCTTCCACCAGCGGAAAGGAGGCGATGACAGTGAGAAAGAGTAGAATTATTATCCTCTTTGTGATCCTGCTGTTTGTCTTCCTGCCGGTACAGGCGAAGGATACGGTGGTGACTGAAAACGGATATCAGATCGTCATCCGCGATGACGCCGGTCTGCTCAGCGACAGCGAAGAGAAAAAGCTGATCGAAGACATGCGGCCGATCACTGAATACGGCAATGTCGCCTTTGTCTCCGGTTCTGTCTACAGCATGGAAACCAGCACCTATGCCAAACAGGTGTATAAGGAACTCTTCGGTGAAACCAGCGGTATGGTCTTTGTCATCGATATGGGAAACCGCAACATCTGGATCTATTCCCAGGACGATGTCTATAAAGTCATCAACCGCGGCTACGCCAATACCATTACCGACAACATCTATACCTATGCGACAAAGGGCGAATACTACGAATGCGCCAGACAGGCCTATGAGCAGGCATATACCCTGCTGGAAGGCGGACGCATCGCCCAGCCGATGAAATACATAACAAACGCACTGTTTGCCCTGATCACGGCAGTTCTTCTCAACTACTTCCTTGTCGCTTCGACAAGGAAGAGAACCAGGGCGGAGGAACCGGAAATTTTCGGTGCCATTACCGCCAGCATCGCCGCCAGCGTGGCAGCAGTGAAAATGATCAGCAGCCGGAAATACTACCGGCCGGAATCCTCAGGCGGCTCCTCAGGCGGAGGCGGAGGCGGATCTTCCGGCGGCGGTTCATCCGGCGGGGGAGGAGGTCACAGTTTCTGATGAGTGAAAGCAAGAATAACAAAGGTCTGAGAATCGACAAGAACAGTTCGGTGCTCGATGCCATCCGGTCCCGTGCCCCGCACTGGATCCACCATACAAGAAAAGATGAAAGCTACTGGGGCGGCATCGTCTATCTGCCGGAATGCGACTGCTCGGAGTGCGGCTATACCGTCTCCCGCGAACGCAGTCACTGTCCGCATTGCGGATGCGCGATGTGGTGAGGAACCATGGCAAGATATATTGTCATCTTTTCCGTCTTCATTGAAGTGGCAGCCTACGCCATGATCGATCCGTTCAGCACCAACAGCCAGTGGCGTTCGGAATCCGAAGAAACCATTGCCAATCTGAACAAAATGAGAAAGATCGGCATTGTTGTTGCCGTTCTGGCACTGATTCCGCTCTATTTCGGACTGCAGGGTTTCTACGGCTGGTAATCACATGCAGGAAGGAGATGAAAATCTCCTTCTTTTCTGTTGGGACAAAGCATTTTATCACGTAAAATGAAAGTGACAGATAAAGAGGAAAATATCATGCTGGAAAGAACATTGTACAGATCAGATATGCTGAAGTGCACGCTCTGCCACGATGCTCCATGCACGAATGCCTGCCCGAAGATGGATCCGGCAAAGCTGCTGCGGAGCATCTGGTTCAATAATGAAAAAGGAGCGGCTTATGCGCTGCCGGAAGTGTTTCCCTGCACGGACTGCGATGCGCCTTGTGAAAAGGCGTGCCTCAGAGCCGAGGAAGTCAGGATCAGGGACCTGATGGAAAAACTGGACCGCAGGGTCAGGGAGAATCTCGAAATACCGTATCCGGATAATGAAGAAGCACTGCGCACGGATCTCTGCGGCATTCCGATGGAGAATCCGTTCATGCTGTCGTCTTCCGTTGTCGCCAGTACATATGACATGTGCGCCAAGGCTTTCGAAGCCGGCTGGGCAGGGGTGGCGTTCAAGACGATCTGCACCCTGGATATCCATGAAGCCTCGCCCCGCTATTCCGCCATCAAAGGTGATTACGGCGGCATTATCGGTTTCAAGAACATCGAACAGCTCTCCGATCACAGCGTCCGTGAGAATATGGAAATATTCCGCCGTCTGAAGCAGAATTATCCAAACAAGATCATTCTCGCTTCGATCATGGGACAGAATGATGAAGAATGGGCGGAACTGGCAAGGCTGTGCCAGGAGAACGGTGCTGATGCCATCGAACTGAACTTCTCCTGTCCCAACATGGCGGAAGGAGGACTCGGCTCCGATATCGGCCAGGTGCCGGAACTGGTGGAACGCTTTACCAGAGCAGCCAAAAGCAGGGTGACGATTCCGGTTCTGGCCAAGCTGACACCGAACGTCGACCGGATGTCGCCGGCAGCCGAAGCGGCGAAACGGGGCGGAGCGGACGGTATCGCGGCAATCAATACCATCAAGAGCATCATCGGTGTCAATCCCCATACCTACGTATCGGAACCCGCGGTTCACGGCAAATCCGCCGTCGGTGGCTACAGCGGCAACGGCATCAAGCCGATCGCATTGCGCTTCATTGCCGAACTGGGACAGAATCCGCAGCTGCACGGCATGCATCTCAGCGGTATGGGCGGCATTGAGACATGGCAGGATTCGCTGGAATACTTCATGCTTGGCTGCGGCACTGTCCAGGTGACGACAGCCGTCATGCAGTACGGCGTCCGCATCATTGACGACCTGAAGGAAGGACTCAACATCTATCTGCATGAGAAGGCATTCCGGGAAACAAAGGAAGTCATCGGTGCCGGACTGGATGCGATCAGCGAAACGACAACGATCCTGGAAAGGGACACGGTCCAGTTCCCGAAATTCCATCACGACAGATGCATCGGCTGCGGCCGCTGCATGATCTCCTGCCGCGATGGCGGCCACCAGGCAATCCGTCTCAATGACAAACGAAGACCGGTCATGGATCCTTTCAGATGCGTCGGCTGTCATCTGTGTCTGCTGGTCTGCCCGCAAAGGGCAATCACACCATCCGGCAAACGGATCAAACGGGAAAAACCTCAGGCTGCGGAATGATCCGCAGCTTTTGCATGAAGCATGCAAAGCATCTGTACATCCCGTACAATAAAAACAGAGGAGGAGCCTATGACACACCTGCAGTTTATCTTCTGCCACGGCCTTTCCGGCTGGGGCGAATACGACCGCCGCTACAAACGGATCCCCTATTGGGGTATGCGCACCGGTGACATCATGGCACATCTACGCAATCTCGGTTATGACTGTCATGCGGCTTCGGTGGACCCCAAGGGCAGTGCCTGGGACAGAGCCTGCGAACTGTATGCCCAGCTGGCCGGCACCCGCGTCGACTACGGCCGCGCCCACAGTCTGAAATACAATCACGACCGCTATGGCCGCAGTTTTGCGGCAGAGCCTCTGATTCCTGAGTGGAACGACGACACCCGGATCGTATTGATCGGTCATTCCTTCGGCGGAGTCACTGTCCGCCTGCTGGCCGGATTTCTGGCGGAAGGCGATGAAGAGGAACAGAAGGCAACCTATCCGGCCGATACCAGTCCGCTGTTTCTCGGCGGCATGGGAAACCGGATCGTGGCAGTCGTGACCCTGGCAGCACCGAGCAACGGAACGGTGTCCTATGACATGTATCTCGATCCCGGTTTCCATCCGGAGGAAGTCAAGGTTCCGCTGAAATATGAAATGCTTTCGAAACTGATGCGCGGCAGCACGAAAGTGAAGAAAGAAGAAAAGGATGCGCGTGACTATGCTGACTATGATATGGAAATCGACCATGCCATGGCAATCAACAGCCGCATTCATCTTCTGCCGCATGTATACTATTTCTCCGTTGCCTGCAGCAGTACAATCAGACAGCCGGACGGCACATATCTTCCCGATGTCTCCAAAACGGAAGGAATGTTCGTGCGTACCTCCACACTGATGGGACAATACAAAGGGAAAACACCCGGCGGTGTTGAAATCGGTGAAGACTGGCGGCCTAATGACGGACTGGTCAATGTCATCTCGGCCAGGGCACCGTTCAATGATCCCCGGAAGACATTTGACAAAGACCGGATCGAACCGGGAATGTGGAACATCCTGCCGGATTACGACGGCGACCACGGCAGCCTGCAGGGCGGTTTTGCCCTGAAGCATGATCCGCGGCCTTTCTACGAAGAACTGATGGCCATCATCAGTGCCTTGTTCTAGTAACATCAGCCATCTGTGACAGATGGCTTTTAGTACGGTATAAGTGTAGTCGGCAAGATCATCAACCGGATGGTCAGCTAGCTGCACTTATTTTAGGATACTAGCTGCACTTATTTTAGGATAAGGGAGTAGTCATTCGGCCTGGCGTTGGCTTTTTGGAGAATCAGCGTCCGTACAAAAAACTGCCAGCCGCTCCCTTGTCTTTGTACATACGATTACGCGAGTTGAGCCTGAAAAAACGCTCTGGTATCTTACTAAAATGCTTGAGGAATAAGTGTGAGCGGTCGCCGATTACTGCATTACTGCGCAGAAAGGAGACCGTTTTTATGATCGGCGTAGGAATCGATGTTTCAAAATTGAAAAGCACGATCTGTATTCTAAACGAATACGGAGAAGTGCTGCAGACACCGTATGAGATCTCACATACGGAAACAGATCTGAAGGAGTTATCCAAAAGTATCAAAGGTTATGGTGGAAAGAATGATGTTCGGGTCGTCATGGAAGCCACTGGAGCCTACAGCAGACCTATCCTGTATTACCTGCTCGATGAAGGCATCTTTGTATCAGAGATCAATCCGCTGGCAATGAGGAAATACAGGGCTGACATCAATTTCAGAGGAGTCAAGAACGACCGTATTGATGCGATTGCGATTGCACAGTATGCGGTCGAGAAATGGAACAGACTGAAGGAGTATCAGAGAGCCGACAAAGAATATGCGGCCATGAAGGCATTATCCAGACAGTATCTCAGTTATATGAAACCGCATGTGGTTCTGACTCAGAATCTGGACCATCTGATCGATCAGGTGATGCCGGGGATCAAGGAAGAATTCGATGGATATGATCCGGTAACCGGCAGAGACAGGCTGGCAGACTTCCTTGAGGAGTTCCGCCACTATGATTACATCACATCACTGGGTCCAAAGAAGTTTGAAGAGCGCTTCAATAAATGGGCAAAGAAAAAAGGATACCGTCCACGTCAGAATAAGTCAGGCAAGATTTATTCGCTGGCAAAGGAAGGCATCCCTACACTGGCATATGATCCGACGAGCCGGCTGCTTGTAGAACAAGCTGTAGCGGCACTGAAAGGTCTGAATCAAGTGCTCTATCAAATACTAGCACAGATCAGGGAACTTGCGGAGAAGAGACCGGAATACGCTGCAGTCAGAGCGATGAGCGGAGTCGGTGATATATTGGCGCCTTTACTGGTGGCAGAAGTAGGAGATCCAAGAAGATATCACTCCGCAGACGCATTAATTGCCTGCATCGGAATTGATGTGCCTCCCTATGAAAGCGGACAGTTCAAAGCCTCTGAAAGAAAAATCACCAGGAAAGGCTCGAAGCAGCTCAGAAAGCTTGGATATCTAATGGTAAAGAATCTAAAGAGAATCAAACCTGTCCAGGACATTACTATGTGAAGAAGAAATCAGAAGGAAAGAAAGACAAGCAGGCAATCGTGTCAGCCATGAATAAGTTCTTCCGCATATACTACGCAAGATCCATGGAGACTTATAGAACCTAAGTAATAATCACTACAATCAGCCCGAAAGAAAATCGTTCTATATAGAACGAATTTTCATAATGTGTATTATTCTTTAATGCATTTTGTGTTGACAAACCTTAGCGAGTTTTTTGTCTCTTCTTCCACGAGTACTTTTTATCGCTCATTTTGACGGTCCTTTCTGCTGCACCTTTACGCAGCTGTATTCAGTCATGCGTTTTGTTCAGTTGCTGTCAATGCAAGGTTCGCAATCCTTCGTGAATCCGCAGCTGGATTATACGAAAACTCATTAAACAACAGCAGATGGATAGTTTCCTTACTTATGATAAGGGGGAATCAGCGGGTTGATATTCGGAGGATAGTATGGGTCGTCTTCATGTCTCTTTTTGGACGCTGCTTCTCTTAATTTGACCACTTGTTCCCAGCTGATCTGTTGGTTGGAAATGCCGTTTTGTTCGCAGTAGGCCAAAGCTTCATCCATGCTTTGAAACAGTTCCAGCACATTGCCGGTTTCATCAATAATACAGAATTGTCCTTTTGAGTCTGCGAAGATGAATCCGCCGGATACATTCGCCATTGTTTCATCCTGAAGCATTTTTTTGTTTTCCATGTTCTGTTCTCCTTTTCGTTAAAGTTCTTTTTCTAATGTAAAATACAGGGCTTGCGGGTTTTGGCCATGCGGTACCAGCCTGTGTTTAATTTGATGTTCATCCAGACAGAACGCATTGAATCAAAATCCGTTCAACTGTAAGACCATTATCATCATAGCATAGTTACGGGAAATCACATGCGTGTATGAAGCGATGGTGGTCACGGTTTTGACGATCCTGCATTCTGGTGCGCAGGCCGTGGCTGCTTTGCTTTCCTCTTATCAGGGAAGCATTATTTTATAGCACCGCCATACTTGGAAGTCAACGGGTAAATACCCATAATTGATTCTTTTAAAACAGTACGGATCTCTGTTCTTTCCCGGTGTGGAATCAATCCGTTTTTCCGGTTTTGAGTTCATTGATCAATTCCTGATAATGCATACGATCCAGAAGCTGTTTCAGCATTTGCGCATATCTGCTTCCTTCCGGAAGAATGATACATTTTCTCACATTGTTTTCTTTCGAAAAGATTTCCAGATACCAGGCATTTTTATATGTTTCATTTTTGAAAATGACTGTCTGATTCAGAAAACTGAGTGATCTGCCGGCATGATAAAGCAAACCATCCTGGATGGAATCATAGCCTTCTTCCAATACCAACAGGTCATTGCTGCTGCCGGTCTGACTATATAGAAGATCATGCAGTTCGGAGAACTCCTGAATGCTTTCTTCCAATGTATCGGTATATACTCTGTTGTTTTGAGAGACGTCATCCCAGAGATACAGAGAGATTTGCGAGGAAGTGTTTTCATCTTCTCCGTTTGCTTCAGAATCAGCAAATGCAGCTGTTTTTTCCGGAGTGAATCGGAATGAACCATCACTCATAAATGCGCCGAATGTTCCGGAAATCGCGCACATGACTGGTTCCGCATCGGAAAAATCCAGTTGGGCGGTATATTTCGGCTTATCGGAAAACGACCCGGTGATATGCCATGGGTGCGTATGAATGGAATTGATCAGCTGTCTGAATCCGGGATTGTCCGATTGCAGTTTTACAAGGAGTCCTTCATTTTGAGTTAAACCGCCTTCATCCTTCGGAACATCGCCGGCCTTATAAGATATGCCATTGGCAATGACTTTCGCACCGTAAAGATCGTATGAAGCGACAGACGGCAGAAAGGTGACCGTAATATGATAGTCTGCCGGAGAAAGTTCATATGGTGCTTCTTCGCCGCGGATGTTCTGAAATACTTCAAGTATTTCCGTTGTGTCCAGAAAAACCGCTTCATAGACAACATATGGTTCTTCGACGGATTCCGAAGCCTGGGTATGATCAGCTGCCGCGGGAGCGCTGCCGGTCTGATTTGAAACAGTCAGCCCGATCATCAAAGCACATATAGATAGAATTATCAGAAGGTATACCAGTATTCTGTTTTTGTTCTTCACAATCATTTCTTTATTCCTGTCTGCTGTTAACTATCTGGTGCACTCATTATATCATTGTCTGTTCTTCGGCGGTTCTGCACAGAAAGACATTGGTATATCCGAGGCAAAGAAAAAGAGGGACGTATTTCGAAGAGATGAAAAACGCTGCCAACCGGTACCGGTATGGATGATCTGGGGGAATGCATTGTAAAATGATTGCGGGGAAAAAACTTCTGATAGTATAGTAAAAATGCAGGATCCAACAGTGAAGTATTGCAGATTGGATGGCACTGTCTTCAGATACTGATTGTAAAAGAATACGATTTGTGAAAGGAAATGAAAATGGCGGAAAAGATACAGATACCTAATGAACTGATGCAGTTCATTAACGGCGGCACAGAACAGGAACTCGCGGAAATGTACGCATATATTCACAGAAAATTTCCGGAGTTTGACAACCTTCCGAGAGAGGACGCAATTGCGACTGCTTTGATCGTATATCTGCCAATCGGCAGGACTGAACTCAGCAACTATGGTCCGGAGGATAAAAAGAATGTGTTCTTTACTTATGACGGACAAGAACTCGGCACACCCGAGATTATGGCAATGCTGAGAGAGAAATACGGTGATTAACCTGTTCATAAATAAATTACAACACTCTGCATAATGTAGATTAAAAGAACGGAAGCAGCATTTTGAATTTCTGACTGCTTTGAAGAAAAATACCAGTTTTTCTGCTTATATGGCGCCGACTATCGGAGTGAATTTGCTCGTATTATATAGATATTGAAACTAACGAAAACACAGTAAAATGCATGTTTTTTTGATTGTTATGAGTGTTGAACTATATAATCAAAAAACCTAAAATTTTGGAAAAATATCCATAAATCATCCATGCGACACATTATTAGTGATATAAGAAGCAGGAATAAAGTTGAGAGAAAACCTGCAATATGTCCATGTTGCGGGGCTAAATTGACGCTGATCCAACCAATACTAAAGAGACTTGTAAAAACGGCAATTCCGGAAAGTATTCATATGTTTAGAATGGTCCTGGTTATTCTAGTTGTGTAAGCATTACATGGAAGCTATAACGCTGATAAATCAGCATAGGCAGCATCTATGTGTATGCCAATATCTAAACGGAACCGACTAATTGCGAAGTTCGTTTAATTGAAGCTGATAGTTTATTCTCCGGAGGCGATTGTAATCATTGTGGTATGATCATTATATAAAGACTCAAAGAGAGGAATAACACATGGAAGAAAAGAAACGCATTTCTGAAGAACTGGCTTCCAAAGTATCCGGCGGTGAAACGATCACTTTAGGACCGGAAGAATGGAGAGACCTGGTAATTGAAAATCTTAAGACAAGAGGTTTCTGCGTGGCCTGCCAAAACAGAGTGTTCCACGTGAACAAGAACAGCGACCTCAGCCTTGAAGAACAGTTTGCGATGCAACACCTCAGGGTCTGCCAACCCTATCTGACCTATTACCACGAGATCGGCGGAACCAAACCCTACTGATTTTGCGTATATCCGCATTATCGAAAATCTGAAACAGCAGGCTCGCCTGCTGTTTTTCCTGCGATGCGTTTATCAGAAAGGTGTAGGATCTTTCACACCATATTGTGATCTCTCCTGTAAGGAGCCTGATTACTCATTTGTTTTAATATAAAGGGTATAAACGAGATTTAACAAAAAACGGTATGTGTTTTTCTAACAGACATCAATTATCAACATTATCAATAGAAAGCCAATCACTGATTATATCGAAATGGACGAAACTGACTGCAATTCTTTGTTTATACAACAATATATTAGATTGTTAAAAAGGCTTCGTTTTTGGGAAAAAATGTCCTCAAAATGTCCTCAAAACTAGAAAAAACAAATCAAAAAAGCCCATTTTATGGGCTTTTCTGCATATATGGTGCCGACTATCGGAGTGAATTCTCACATCTTGATTAAAGCTTCAGACTGTACAAAATGCGATAAAATGCCTGTTTTTGGGAGATTATTGTTTTTTAATCAATCGTTCAAAAACAATAAAAAACGGAAAAAAGTCCACAAATAATCCCCTGAGCACTATTTATAATTTGCTGTCTGATAATCATTTAGGAAATACATAAATCGAAAAAAATAAGCCCAAAAAAATCCACAAGGAAAAGACTCCGTTTTGCAGAAACAAATGATAAGTAGATGTTCCTTGCAATGATCCTTTTCTGTTGACTGGCAGATTTTTGTATAGATGGTTTAGGTGTCAAAAGTAAAATGATTTAGCGGACAAGTAGAGAAAAGGGTACAATATGCCATCTGTAAACTTTGAGCGCTGTTTTTCTTTTTATGCTGACCAAATAATCAAAAAGCAAACCGATGGAACATGAGTGATGGAAAAAAGGGTATGATGATGCTATATGAAACATGATGAAAGACAAATGGAAAACAGTAAGAATGAAAGCAGCAATAGCCTGCAGAAACTAAAAATGGCAGTTGTGGATGACTCTGCGGACGATGCCGCCAGAATCTCGTGTTTGCTACGGAAGTGCTGCTCTGAAGCGTATGAAATCAGATGTTTTTCAGACTGCAATGAACTTCTCTCGGGAGACGATCATTTTGAACTTATTGTCCTCGATATTCATCTTGATAAAGAGGATGGAATCGAAATGCAGAAAAAGTTGCAGAATCATACGTCATATATTGTGTTTTTTACTGCTTATCCGACAAAAATACGTTTTGCATTCGGTTATAAAGTAATCGGCTTTATCAATAAAAATGATCCAGAGCAGGAAATTATCAAACAGCTAGACCAAATCAAAAGAGATTATATGGATGATTTTGTCACATTGTTTTCAAATAATGGCATTGTTCAGATTAGAAGAAATCAGATTAGTAAGGTCAGTGTCGAAAACAGAAAAATTTATGTTTATCTAGCAGATGAGAGAGTTCTTCGTATAACAAATGGATCATTAGGAAAATGCGTTGAAACAATTGGGGACATTCTGCAAAAAATAAACCCATCTGAATATATCAATCTGGACCATGTCAGAAGAATCGAAGGGCAGAAAATCACGCTAATTAATGGTGTAATTGTCTACGCGAGCAGAAGGATGAGATATGAGGTCCAGGAGAAATATGTCCGGAGGCTGAGATGAACGAGATCAGTTATGTCAATACGCTCATCAGTACAGGACTGTTCGTCTTTCCTTTTTTCAGGACGAATTTGCTGAAACAAAAGAAATTCTATTATTCTTTTATGGCGCTGGCAGTTTTGTATTATATGACGGATTATGCGTTTCAGCCTTTGATGAACCTGATTACTTCAAATTCATTCCTTAGACAAATCGGATTCTATATGAGCTGGAACTTGATTCTGAACAGTGGGGTGAAACTGTTGCTAGGCAGTCTGTTTCTGAAGATCAACACAGAAAAAGGATTCTGGCATTGTCTTGTTTCAGCTGAATTATGTGGAATTGTTTTAAGCATTGGTGATTTGCTGAGCACATTCCTTATCTTCTATACAGGAGGGAGTATACAGGAATACGGTCAGATAATAAGTGTCATCGTTTGGTGTTTTGAGGTTATTCTTCTGTTATTTGTCAGAAGGTTTCTAAACAGAAATGATGGTATAAGAATTGCTCAGCCGGTTATACTATGCTGTCTGTTTTTCTTGATGATCGGACAGGTCAATATCATCAATACAGTGTATGGAATGCTGTGTAGTTTGGCTCCCGAATACACATTGAATTATGCAAGAGTTCTGATTTACGCTGTATTATCCCTTCTGTTAATTCTATACATCCTTCATCAGTCAGTCGTATTAGAAAGAAAAAGCCAGGAACAGGCCATGACGAAAAGGAATCTGGCAATCAGCCGGTCAAAAATTGATGACCTGAAGAGCAATGAAATTGAGATAATCCGGTTTAATCACATGATCAGACATCATCTGCGCATCCTGAAAGCTTTTCTAGATGAGGAAAATTATTCAGCTGCAGATACGTACATTCAAAAAACAGTAAGTGAACTGGATAATGATGATGAAATGGTATCATTCGCGGAAAACATTTATGTTAACGCAGTAATCAACTACATCTCCAAAAAAGAAAAAGATATTTCAATTATCGCAGATGAGATGCTGGGGAATGATACTGGGTTAGATCCGGTTGATATCGGAATCGTTACAATGAACCTACTTGAAAGCGGAATCTCCCAAATCAGAAAGAAGAATCTGGAAAAGACAATCTGGTTTTATGCTCTGAGGAGGGAGGATATCGTTTGTCTTTCAGTTTCTTATGAAAAGGATGGAACGGAGGAACACAAAGTGTCTGAACAGGATAACTATGTTGAAATGACTGTCATGAAAAACATCATTGATAAATATCATGGTGAAATCATAAACAGCGAATTAGAAAAATGCAGGACAGATGTGCTCCTGAATATACCAAATGATCAAAAAAACGACCAGGTGATCAAGATGTCTTGAGAAAAAACCGGGGGGGGTTACGCTAAAATCGTACTTGGTCAAAGCGCGCTGATCCAGGTCTGTTCATGAATGGAAGGAGGACAGATTGAAAAAGATTTTAGTTTTCATACTTTCGTTGCTTGCTGTAGTTAATTTTATGATGACCTCGGTTCTGGCAGAAGAGAAGTCTTCGACTGATATAAATGTCAAAATTGCTGAAACCGAGGAAGAACTGTTTGATGGTTTTACCGGAATTGGTATTGACGAGAAGACTGCTACTTCCCTGACACAGAAAGTACTGAATGGTGAGATGCTTGACTGCTGCAATCCCATCTATCAGAATGTTCCGCCTGTTGTTGAAAAGATAACAGATACGGAGTATTACGCAGAATATGTTTATCCTGATGGTTCAAAAAAAGTTCTACAGATAAGATCGTCAGGAATTTACGGAGGTATGACGGTAAGTGGTGACGTGTATTATCAGGTCAACGGAGCAACAGTATATGGAAGTTATGGTTTTGTCAGTCTCTCATTTACAGCTTCATACAGATCAGCAACAACATCGGCAACGATTATTTCCATGAACAATCCTTCTGCTGGCAGTTTCTATTACAACAACCAGACAGTGTATGGAACAACAACCAGTTCTATTGCGAGCGGAGGTATTGTTTATGGTGTTTCCGGCCAGCCATATTCTAACGGAACATATTATCTTCAGTTAAATGTCCCCGCTGCTTTAGGTGCAGCTTATGCATCGTTAATATATCAGTGATTAAGGAATGATGTACAGATATGGTAAGCAGTGGTGGTGATTAGTACATAAACGGTAGAAAAAAGAGACTACAGGTCAATTTCTTTCTATCTTCACATTTTCATATTTAGTAAAGATTATTGACAGCAAATTAGAGCATTATCGAAGTCATAAATAATAAGAATAATTGGAATATAGTTAAGGAGAACTAACGATATGTTGAAAAAAATCATTTCTTTGTTAACATTATTGTCACTGATGACGACATCTACTCGATTTACACTTCCGGTTTTCGCTGAGAGTAATGAATGTGAAGATAATAAAATCATTGATGTTGATTCCTATTCAGCAGACTCAGATGGAATAGTACGAATTCCTGTTGGAGATGCAGAGTATATTAGAACTCTTGATGGAACAATCATAAGAATCACCGATTTGATTAGTTTTGATAAAGAAGAGGAAGCTGCTCGATTCAGAGAAAACCTAATTGATAGCATGGTTATTGATGAACAACTATCTACTGATCGGGAATTGTTGCGTGCAAGCTATGGCAATCAACTTGTTGCGTCAGCATCTATAAATGGAACCTGTTTGATATCGCTATATGTTTCCTATGGAACGTCAGGTGATAATTTCACTGGCTATATTACATATCATAATGCCTATACATCGTTTACTGGATATACTCTAAGCGTGGGCTGGGAACAAACAAGTGCACATTCCCAGGTGACTGCCTCAGGAAAAGATATTTATGCTGAAGCAACAGGAGATTTTATTACTTATCTTTTTGTGGGTGGACTGATTGAACTTTCTCGTGAATCTGTTTATTTACACGGTTACTGTTATGCGATTAAATAATTCTTTTGTAACCATTGATTTATGATTGAATTAATTGGAACTGTAGAAGTAGATCAGAATTATCTTTTATTTGTACTTTTTTGGCAAATCTTCAATACACTATTATTAATTGCAATTATTGTGATTATTGTTAAGGTTATTTACTCATGGTTTAAAAATCATTAGTTGCTGTTGTCACAAATGATTAATCATAACTGAAGAATAATAAGCCCATTGATTAACAACCATGTGCAAGATAACACTCTTCCAGGAAGATTCAATAATATGAATTAATACTCTACAACGTCATAAATACAAGAGGTAAAAAAGTGGGGTTACCAAATAATCTTGGGGAAGGTTCAATCTAACTTGGGATAAAATTTGGGGAGAAAACCTGGGGACAAACAAAAAGGGTTCGTAAAAAATCGTGTGGACAAGCTATAAACACCGTGTTAGCAGACTTGTAAACACTATGTTGATGGGCTGTAAAAGTATCGTTGAAACGCTTTAAACAGTGTGTTGATTCACAAGCCTTCAAACCAGTGGTGAGGACAGAAAAAGCGCAAGAAGCGCTCTCTGTACTAAGCCACTGGTTTTATCGTTCTCAAAGTTTGTAGGTATCCTTCTTGTTCAGACAGTACATGATCCGGGTGTTGTCAAAACGATGTCAGCTTATAATTCCGTTATTCATAACACAGCTCGAATCAGAACGAGTCATCACAGTTTAGGTGTTAAATCCCTCACACAAAAAGTTCTTAAGCGGTTCCAACTCGTAGCTGCTCCAATGAAATGCTCCAGCACTTGATGCTTGGCCAAGTGGCATAGTGACATATTTATCGCTAGAAGAAAAATACGTGTACAGATTATTCTTATGTTTTCTGCGATAGCGACGTCCATAAGATGATTCCATCTCAACCAAAAACTTGTCTACTGACGACAGGATTGTTTTGTTATTCTTCTCGGAAAGAATTTGAAGGCAAAGATCTTCCAATGTCCCAGCTTTGTTGTTAAGAGGAAACAAAATGAAACCAACGTTCAATCCCGTGTCATCTCGGATCCAGGAGCCACTGCATTCTGAAGATTTAAAACCGCATCTCTTTAATGAACTGCTTACCTCTCGACAAGCTTTAGAATAATCTTTTTCGGCATCCCGGATGACGGCCAAACTTGTGACTTGGTCGAACTTGTCCATATTCCTAAGATTCATGAGAAAACTTCTTAAATCATCGTTGCCACCAAAATCCAAGACTTGAATCTCGTTTGAAAGCCTTTGATCATATGCTAATTCATTACTATTCAGATAATTTATCAGGAATCCTTCTGCATCTCTACCTTCACATAGCAATAGATATGGTTTGACAATCTGTTTCCGTTCAATAGGCATTACCGAACCTCCATGTCAGAACGAAATGCGCTCTTTAGAAGATCATAACTGTAACGGAAAGATTTAAGCCCTTCCTTGTCATAGCCAAGTCGGTAATAGGAGAAATCTTCTGAATACTCCTTAACGCCTTCGACTGCACCAATAATGTTTTCATAGCTGTGTGTCGTGGCAATAACTTGGCAATTATAGTCGCGACTGACATCAGATACCATCTTCCACAAATCTTTGTACATAGAGTAGTGGAATCCCGTGTCTATCTCATCGACAAGTAAGATTCCATTCTTGGCATCCATAATACTTAAAATAATGTACAATAGTTTGTTAATTCCATCCCCAGAGAACTGAACCGGAAGAAGTTTCTTGTTGGTGTTAATATAAAGTTGTGGGATACCATTTATTGATAGGGTGACAATATCACTGATGGAAGGATCAATGCGCTGTAGAAAACCGATTAATTTTTTCTTTTCACCATTGATTTCCGCTTTTCCCATACGATCAAGAATGGCTCTGTCAGTCCGGGTAAAATTGTTGTTTACAAATGACGTGTAGGTGAGTTGCATGAACTGCTTATCACCGTTATCATCCGCTACCTCTCGAAGCGTACCGTTTTCACTTGTGGTATAATGCCCAGCCTCGGAATAATCAACCGATCCCTCAACCTTGAAATCAAACCGTAGAGTATAATTCCTTTTTGCAGAAGATTGAAAACTCCCTGCCACATTTTTGGGAATTCCCCCATTTAGAGCAGGAATATAGCTATCATCCTTGGAATATGACAATGTAAGAACATCTTCGCCTCGCGTCGCTTGAATCTTGATTGTATTGTCAGGATTCATTTGGTAGAAAAGGGGCTCCCACAGACTGACTCCGTTTGTTGGAATATTTAATCCGCGGAAGCCATTCATATGATTGAAAGAATCTGGGGATAGATGATCCATCATAAAGAAAATGGCTTCCAGTACAGAACTCTTCCCAACGTTATTATTTCCAGACAGCAAGACAAGCCGACGCATATCTTTGATACTCAGCTCCTGAATACCTCTGAAGTTTTCAATTCTCAGATTACTGAGCATATTATCCATTCTCGTGCCCTTCTTTTCTTCATTATTTGAATCTATTCCAAAGATATCAAAATATTTTTTGTTGGGATACATCATGCCAGGTTGATCTGGAATAACCTTACCAATAGAGACTCGGTTATCAATACTTCGCTTTTTTTCATTATCCCACTTGGAGGCATTAGACCAGTATACATACCCATTTTTCTGAATGTGGAGTTTACCACTATTTGGAATTCTGACAGGTTCATATTGACCTACATACATAATAATCTCCTTTTAATGCAAATACACCAATCCTATAAATATTATTATACTCTGAATGTCTGTTGCACCAATATGTTCAGAGTATATTTTTTGAAAACCTTTCAGAAGTGCTATTCTACAAGTACCATTACCCTTTACTTCCTGAATTTTACCCACTAAAACACTGAAGGACAGCTTTTCACCAAGTTATTTACAGGTGATATCTGTCCTTTTTTATTCTTCTGATTTCAGAAATGTCATGAATCTTATCGTAGCTGCGGCTGCTTTCCCGGAAGGCTGCCTCAATTCTTTACTCTGGATCTTTTTCTTTCTCTCCTCCAGCTCTTTCAGTTCGTTGATTGTGGCTTCATATTTCTCTTTGGCTCTGATCACTTCTTTCTGCGTTTTTTCGATCTTTTCATCGATCGTAATCGTTCTTTTTGCCATCTTTCTTCTCTAGGCTCTCTAACTGTATACTTAATATTCTTGCTTTTGTCTTGATGTATTATTCATCCAGTCCAAACGCCCTCAATATCGTTTTCTGTGTTGACGTAACCGCATGGCTTAGCCGGTATACACGGTCACTGTATCGTATCATCTCGATCTTCTCCAGTTCCCTCAGCGCTTCCGGCACATCAAGATAATTTCTCCTGACATCGTTCTCAAGCATGTATTCTTTCATATTCCGGTATATCCGGTTCCTGATGATTAGTACCACGAACTTTATAAAGATCTTCGATTCCGCTGATTCACTGGAATATACTCGCAATACCTTATTTCCAAGATATGATTTGTCTCCTCTGAAAAGTTTCTCTGATGCGTCTCTGCTCTTGTATAGTAACAGTGCTTCCTTCGCTATCATTTTCTTTGACATGATGATAATGAAGTATCCGCACAACTCTGTTTCTCTGCTTGTAGCGTCCGTTCTTTCGGCAGCGGTAACGATTTGCCCATTATTCGTGTACTCAACTGTGAACTGATTGACAGCTCGAAAAATGTTGTTGTCCGAATCGTCAAAATTAATCAAGGCCACCATGCGGGCAATCCCAGTGTTTGCGACAATGTGGATCCACTGACCGATCAGGGCGAACGGAATCGTGAGACCCATGGCGGCATTGACATCCTGACCGGTTGTATAGGCAAGCACGGTCGTCATCAGACCTGCAAACAGGGGATCGGGTTGCAGCCGGCAAGTGAGCTTGTCCACGCAACTCCGACCTGCCCGTGGACGAGCCGGTTGTCGATTCTTGTCAAAAGAATATCTGGCATAGAGTTGTTCCTCCTGTTCATGAATATTCTTTGGTATTTTAAGCAATGATGACGTCAGTCACCTCACGCAGCTGCCGCAGCGTTTCTTCTGAGATTGCGGTGTCTGTGATCACGTGATCAAAATCGCTGACTTTATAGAATTCAAAGAAGTCATAGCGGCCGAATTTGCTGGAATCCGCAACCAGATATTTTTCATCCGCATGATCCAGTACCGCTTTCTGGACCTCTCCTTCCGCTTCACTGTATGTATATACACTGCTGCCGACGATGCCGTTGACGCTGATGAATGCTTTGGAGAAACGCATGCTGCGGATGGATTGAAGGGATACCGTACCGACGAATGCGCCGGTAATGGGGCGGTATTCTCCTCCGACAAGAAGCAGGTCGACGGAAGAACTGCGGCTCAGGATGTCAAAGACCGGCAGACTGTTTGTGACGATCCGCATATTCCGGTTCTTCAGATTTGAAGCGGTGAGCTCGAGCGTTGTGCCCGGTCCGATAAAAATGGTTTCGCCGTCTGAAACCTGCGCTGCGGTCAGATTGGCGATATCGTTTTTTTCTGCTTCCTGAAGACGCTTTTTTTCCAGGTGGGAGCGTTCAAGACCGCTTTCATCTGAATAGATTCTCTGGGCGCCGCCATGGGTGCGGATGAGCAGACCTCGCTGCGCCATTTCACTCAGATCTCTTCTTACAGTCATGTCCGATACGGATAATTCCTGCATAATCTCATTTACTGTTACGGTTCCCGTGCTGTTCAGCATATTCCGGATATGATTCTGACGTTCTTCTTTTTTCATATTTGTTCCATCCAATCTGTTTGTATTATATATCGAACAGAAAAATCAAACAAGTCTCGAACAGTCAAACATATCAAAAACAACCCGCAGTTTTGTACAAAACAATGAAAGTGCCAGTTTATCTAGTCTTTTTGCGGTTGCTTAGAATTGTTTTATTGTTTATATCAAAATATTTGTGTTTAAAATAAACAAATTATTGTTGATTGTTTGTTTGAAACGAACTATACTGTAATCGCAGAAAGGAAAAGGATCCATTCACGGTGAAGTATGATTGTATACGAGAGATTGTGGAAAACGATGAGACAAAAGAAAATAACGTACTATCAGCTTGAGAAGCACTACGGCATCAGCACAAACACTCTGCGGCGTCTGCGGAAGAATCAGAATATCAGCACATATACATTGAATAAACTGTGTTATATCCTGACCTGCGGCCTGCCCGACATTGTGGAATTCCGTGAGGATCCGGACGAGGAGCGTCCTGTGAAGCGCATTCCCTGATGCCTGCAGGGGATCATTATAAGGATCTGTGAGAGTGATATACCACTCTCATTTTTTTGCTTATGGAGGATCTTTTATGCAGCAGGACGTCCGATATTCCTCTGTGAAATACGTCTGACGGAAGGGCAGACCACTGCACTTTATGACAGATATGAAAAGGTATGCTGTAATTCTATACTTATCTTAAGAGCTCACTTTGTGAAAGGATTCTCGGATCCGAAATACCATCATGCCCGGCCGGCGTTCCAGATAATTGTTTTAAAGGAGGAAATAATGAAGTTTATTCTCGGCTCGGATCCTGCAGGAAAAGACCTGAAGGAAATACTCAGAAAGTTTCTTTTGGACAATTCATACGAAGTGATCGACGTGACCGGAAATGATGCGGTCGATTTCGTCGATGCTTCGAAGGCTGTCGTGCGGGAAGTAAAGAAATCCGATGACCGCTACGGCATCATTGTCGACGCCTATGGTGCGGGACCGTTCATGACGGTCACCCGGATAAAGGGTGTCATTGCTGCGGAAGTATCAGATGAGAGAACTGCGTATATGACCCGCTCACATAATAATGCGCGGATCATCACCCTCGGATCACAGATCACCGGCCCTGCCATGGCAAAGAACATCGTGAAAAGCTTCGCGGAAGGTTCTTACGACGGCGGCCGGCACCAGGTCCGTGTGGATATGCTGAATCATATGGGAAAAGAGATCGCACTGGAGGAAACAGAATGAGGATCGCACTGGGATGTGACCATATCGTCACGATGGAAAAGATCGCCGTTGCGGATCATCTCAAGGAGAAAGGTCATGAAGTGATCGACTGCGGCACATATGACAATTTCCGCACGCATTATCCGATCTACGGAAAGCGTGTGGGTGAAGCTGTTGCCAGCGGTAAAGCAGATTTCGGGATCTGTATCTGCGGCACAGGCGTCGGCATCAACAATGCTGTAAACAAAGTTCCCGGCATCCGCGCTGCGCTTGTGCGCGACATGACGACAGCTCTTTACGCCAGAAAGGAACTCAATGCCAACGTCATCGGGTTCGGCGGAAAGATCACAGGCGGATTTCTGATGAATGATATCATCGACGCATTTCTTGAAGCGGAATATGTCCCGACAGAGGAAAACAGAAAGCTGATCGAAAAGATCAATCAGCTGGATACTGCTGCGGATGATCAGGAAGATCCGCACTTCTTCGATGAATTCCTGGAAAAGTATAAACGCGGAGAATACGTATGATCCTGACCGTTACGATGAATCCGTCCATCGACATCGCCTATCAGATCTCTCATCTGATTCTCGACGGTGTCAACCGTCCGGAAGAAACGCATAAGACGCCGGGCGGCAAAGGGCTCAATGTCACGCGCGTGCTCAGTGAATTCGGCGAAGACGTCACCGCTGCCGGGCTGATCGCGGGCAGAAACGGGGATTATCTGCAGGAGGAACTGGACAAAGCGGGAATCCGCACCGCGTTCTTCCGCACAGAGGGGAATACCCGCAACTGCATTGCTGTGCTTCATGAAGGAATGCAGACAGAGATCCTGGAAGCCGGCCCGCAGATCTCACCGGAGGACTACAGCCGCTTCTGCGCATTCTTTGCGGAAACGGTCAGAAAAGCAGACGCTGTCGTATTTTCCGGCAGCCTTCCCAAAGGCATTCCGGATACTTGCTATGCGGATATGACAAAAGTCTGTCAAGAGAACGGGATCCCCGTCATCCTGGACTGTTCGGGAAAAGCCCTTGAAGCTTCCCTGAAGGCAGACGTCAAACCAACTGCGATCAAACCCAATACCGACGAACTCGGACAGATCCTGAAAAGAGAAGTGCCCCGGGAACCGGAGGCACTCATCGAAGCACTTTCTGAAGCGCCGTTCGAAGGCATTGAGTGGATCATCGTCTCACTGGGAGGCGACGGATCCTTTGCCCGTCACAACGATCATTTTTACAAAGTTGATATTCCAAAGATCCATGTGGTCAGTCCGGTCGGATCGGGAGATTCGACTGTCGCCGGCATCGCTTCCGGCATTGTAAACGGCCTCTCTGACAAAGAACTGCTGAAGCAGGCGAACACGCTGGGCATGTTGAACGCGATGGAGAAGGAGACCGGCCACGTCAATATGGAACACTATGATGAACTGTTTCAGAAAATAACAGTTACCGAGGTACATAAGAAATGAAACTGACAGAAAACAAGAAAGCCTGTATGGCTCGTCTCAGTGATGAAAGAGGCATCATCAGCGCGCTTGCGTTCGATCAGCGCGGCGCCTTGAAACGGCTGATGAAGCAGCACAGCAGCGAAGAACCAGATGCTGAAATGATCGAACGTCTGAAGACGATCGTCGCGGAAGAACTGACGCCGTACGCATCATCGATGCTGCTGGATCCCGAATACGGACTGCCTGCCTCAAAGGCGATGCAGGAAGGAACCGGTCTGCTGCTTGCCTATGAAAAGACCGGATATGACACAAACAGCACGGAACGTCTGCCGGACTGTCTTGCCGACTGGTCGGTCAGACGCCTGAAAGAAGCCGGCGCTGACGCAATCAAGTTCCTGCTGTATTACGACGCAGACAGCAGCGAAGAAACCAACCGGAAGAAAGAGGCATATATCGAACGTGTCGGCGCGGAATGCGCAGGGGAGGATATCCCGTTCTTCCTTGAGATCCTTGCCTATGACGAAAAGAATCCTGACGTGTCAGGCGCGGAATACGCGAAGGTCAAGCCGCATAAGGTGATCGAGGCAATGAAGGTGTTCTCCGATCCGCGCTTCGGCATCGACGTTCTGAAGGTGGAAGTTCCCGTCAACATGAATTACGTGGAAGGATTCAGTTCCGGCGGATCTGTTTATACGGCAGAAGAGGCGAAAGAATGGTTCCGTCTGCAGGAAGAAGCTGCGGGACTTCCATATATCTATCTCAGTGCGGGCGTAAGCGCGGATCTGTTCCGCAGAACGCTGCGTTTCGCAAAAGAAGCCGGCGCTCAGTTCTCCGGTGTGCTCTGCGGCAGGGCGACCTGGGCAGGCAGTGTGAAAGGCTATATGGAAAACGGTGAGGAAGCAGCACGCGAGTGGCTGAAAACCGAAGGAAAAGACAACATCGAAGCACTGAATGAAGTGTTGAAACAGACAGCTGTTCCTTGGAATGAAAAAGAATAACAGGAGGACGAGATGAACAGAGAAGAAGTGACCCTGCTCGGGTTTGAGATCGTCGCGTATTCCGGCGATGCACGTTCCAAGATGCTGGATGCTCTGAAAGCAGCCCAGAATAAAGAATTCGACAAAGCAGAAGTGCTGATCAAAGAAGCGGAAGAATGCCTGAATGACGCTCATAAGGCGCAGACCACTCTGCTTCAGAAAGAAGCGATTGGTGAAGATATCGCCTACAGTATTACCATGATGCATGGTCAGGATCATCTGATGACATCCATTCTGCTTCAGGACCTGATGAGGCATTTTATAGAACTGTATAAAAGGAACTGACGATGAACCGGCTGATCAACTGGATTGAAAAAGGGAAACCTTTCTTCGAAAAGATTTCCCGCAATATTTACCTGCGTGCAATCAGAGACGGGTTTATTGCCGGCATGCCGGTCATCCTGTTCTCCAGTATCTTCATTCTGATTGCCTACGTACCCAATGCGTTCGGTTTTCACTGGAGTCCTGAAATCGAAGCACTCCTGATGACGCCGTACAACTATTCCATGGGTATTCTGGGTCTGTTCGTGGCGGGCACGACTGCCAAGGCGCTGACTGACTCGATGAACAGAAACATGGAAAGCACGAATCAGATCAACTATATCTCCACGATGCTCGCTTCGATCATCGGCTTCATCATCATGGCGGCCGAACCTGCTGAGGGCGGCGGATTCCTGACCGGATTCATGGGAACGAAAGGCCTGCTGACAGCGTTCATCGCTGCATTCGTGACAGTCAATGTATATAAGGTGTGCGTGAAGAACAACGTTTCGATCCGCATGCCGGAAGAAGTTCCGCCGAATATCTCTCAGGTATTCAAGGATGTGATCCCGTTCGCTCTGTCGATCGTTCTGCTGTACATTCTGGAACTGATCATCCACAGCGTTATGGGAGTCAATGTGGCTGAGTCCATCGGAACTCTGCTCGCTCCGTTATTCAAAGCGGCAGACGGATATCTCGGCATCACGATCATCTTTGGCGCCTACGCGTTCTTCTGGTTCGTCGGCATTCACGGTCCTTCGATCGTTGAACCCGCAATCGCAGCGATCACCTATGCCAACGTGGAAACCAATCTGCAGCTGATGCAGGCGGGAATGCATGCGGACAAAGTGCTGACGTCGGGAACACAGATGTTCATCGTCACGATGGGCGGTACCGGCGCAACACTTGTCGTACCGTTCATGTTCATGTGGCTGACCAGATCAAAGAGAAACCGCGCCATCGGCAGAGCTTCTGTCGTACCTACTTTCTTCGGCGTCAATGAACCGATCCTCTTTGGAGCTCCGATCGTACTGAACCCGGTGTTCTTCGTTCCGTTTATCCTGGCGCCGATCGTCAATGTATGGATCTTCAAATTCTTCGTTGATGTTTTCGGAATGAACAGCTTTACAACCAACCTTCCCTGGACAACGCCGGCTCCGCTGGGACTGATCCTGGGCACCAACTTCCAGTTCCTCTCCTTCGTACTGGCTCTGCTGCTGATCGTCGTGGACATCGCCATTTACTATCCATTTATCAAAGTCTACGATGAACAGATTCTTGAAGAAGAGAGAACCGGAAAGACGGACGATTCCCTCAAGGAAAAGGTTGCCGCGAATTTCAACACTGCCAAGGCAGACGCCATTCTGGAAAAGGCAGGTGTAGACGAAGCGGCGAAGGAAATCACGGAACAGGTCAATGTGCTCGTTCTCTGTGCCGGCGGCGGAACCAGCGGACTGCTGGCCAACGCGCTGAACAAAGCCGCAGCAGAGTATGGAGCACCGGTCAAGGCGGCTGCCGGAAGCTATGGCGCCCACCGGGAGATCCTTCCCCAATACCAGCTGGTCATCCTTGCACCTCAGGTAGCCTCCAACTTCGAAGATATGAAAGCCGAGACTGACAAACTCGGAATCAGGCTCGCGAAGACGGAAGGCGGCCAGTATATTAAACTGACCAGAGACGGACAGGGAGCCCTGGATTTCGTAAAACAGCAGATGTCATAAAGAGAGGTCAATATGAGTAAATCATTGCCTAAAGACTTTATCTACGGCGGCGCGACGGCAGCCTATCAGGCTGAAGGCGCTGTCCACACAGATGGCAAAGGACCTGTAGCATGGGATAAATACCTGGCGGAGAATTACTGGTATACTGCTGAGCCGGCGAGTGATTTCTATCACATGTATCCGGTAGATCTGGAACTGTGTGAACAGTTCGGAATCAACGGCATCCGTATATCCATTGCCTGGTCGCGTATTTTCCCGGCCGGATACGGGGAGGTCAATCCCAAAGGTGTTGACTTCTATCACCGGCTGTTCGCGGAATGCCATAAACGGCATGTCGAGCCATTTGTGACGCTGCATCATTTTGATACACCGGAAGCGCTGCATTCGGCAGGCGACTTCCTGAACAGAGAAACCATTGACCACTTTGTGGAATATGCAGAATTCTGCTTCAGGGAGTTCAAAGAAGTGAACTACTGGACAACATTCAACGAGATCGGCCCGATCGGTGACGGTCAGTATCTTGTCGGCAAATTCCCGCCCGGCATCCGGTACGATCTGGCAAAGGTATTCCAGTCGCATCATAATATGATGACAGCCCACGCAAAGGCAGTTCTGGCCTATAAAAAAGGCGGCTATACCGGCGAAATCGGTGTTGTCCATGCTCTGCCTACCAAATATCCGTATGATCCTGAAAACCCGGCAGATGTCAGGGCGGCAGATCTGGAAGATATCATTCATAACCGGTTCATCCTGGACGCGACGTATCTCGGACATTATTCCGATCATACAATGGAAGGCGTCAGGCATATTCTGGAAGCCAACGGCGGAACTCTGGATCTGAGAAAAGAGGACTTCGAAGTTCTTACAGCCGCCAAAGATCTCAATGACTTCCTTGGGATCAATTACTACATGAGCGACTGGATGCGGGCATATGATGGTGAAACTGAAATCACCCATAATGCCACCGGTGCCAAGGGCGGGTCTGTTTACCGGATCAAAGGTGTCGGACAGCGAGAATTTGATGTTGACGTACCGCGGACAGACTGGGACTGGATGATCTGGCCGCAGGGCCTCTATGATCAGATCATGCGGGTCATTCATGACTATCCAAACTACAAGAAAATCTACATTACAGAAAATGGTCTCGGATACAAAGATGAATTTGTCGATGAGACCGTATATGATGATGCGCGTATTGATTATATCCGCCAGCATCTGAATGTGCTGTCTGACGCGATCCGTGACGGGGCAAATGTCAAAGGGTACTTCCTGTGGTCTTTGATGGATGTATTCTCCTGGTCCAATGGCTATGAGAAACGTTATGGCCTCTTCTATGTGGATTTTGAAACTCAGAAGCGCTATCCGAAAAAGAGTGCTTACTGGTACAAAAAGGTTGCGGAAACCGGTGTGATCGAGTAAGGTTCCAGCCCGACTGCCTGTATTTCCCGGCAATCTCAGTTCTTCGGTCTGCATGTGTGCAGATGGAAGAACTTTTTTTGTGGAACTCTCATAACCGGAATTTTCAATGGCTGCCGGAGTCAGGCATTGAAATCCTGTCTTTGACAGCACAATAGCGAAAAAACACGAGAAAATGCCGATGAATAATGGCAAATTCTCGTGTTTTGGTTTTGCGGCGATATTGCGTAAATTATTGAGATCTCTCTTTTGTCTGCCTGATGACAGAGCGGACGGAAGATTTTTTCATGATCTGATAATCAGTCCGGAAGCCAAACGCATTGTGAAGATCATCCGTAATTTCTGTCCGCTTATAAGCAGGCTGATATCCGATTCCTTCCACAGCCAGCAGCTTCATTGATCTTAATGTTGTAATGATCTGTGAACATGTGTATTTATAGTTCAGCTTCTTTTCAAGCAGACGATAGATCAGAAGTGAGAGATAACATACAAGGAAGTGCGCTTTTATGCGGTCTTCTCTGGACAGATATACCGGTCTGGATTTGAAGTCAGTCTTGAGAATGCGGAATGATTCTTCGATCTCCCATCTTCTTTCACTGACGGAAAGAATGTCTTTGACACTGTCATCCACAAGATTGGTACATACAGCATAATAGCCGTCATACATTTTCTCTTCCGCAATCTTGTCCTCATTCAGTGAATACTGTGTTTTATCAGCCGCTTCACCATCTTCAGTAACAGCCACTTTCCTGACAAAACTGATATGTTATGCAGTATTATTATTAGCTGGCTGTGTACAGACTATAACTGGCACTGTTGAAGGGCCCAGCCAAAGATACCTTGTATTCGTTTTACTTTGTCAGATTCTTGCGACTTTGCTTGTAATAACCGTTTTGTTTTTGATAGTGAAGTTTGTGATTAATAAAAGATGAGTGTCTGAAAAATCATGTTGATGAATGAGTATGACAGACCTGAATTATCAGGTTTGTTTTATTGTTGTTCATGTATAAAATCTATCTACGCGCGATAATACTGAGCTTGTGCATTCCAAAGTTCACGATATTTCCCATCTGTCTTAAACAGTTGTTCATGCGTCCCTTGTTGGACCAGGTGACCTTTGTCGAGTACGATAATCTCATCGCAGAATCTGCACGATGACAGTCTGTGACTGATAAAAACGGCAGTCCTGTCTGCAACAATTTCGTTTAATCTGGAATAAATCTCGGCTTCAGCAATTGGATCTAAAGATGCTGTCGGTTCATCCAGAATGATAAATGGCGCGTCCTTATAGAGTGCTCGGGCAATTGCGACCTTCTGTGCCTCTCCGCCGGACAGAATAACACCTTCTTCACCAAAGTCTTTATACAGCCATGTTTCCAGCCCACTTTGGAGACTTTTTAGGCGCTCTTCAAACCCCACTTCTTTCAATACATGTAATACTCGTTCTTCATCATACTCTGAATTTCCCGCGATATTGTTTGCTAACGGTTGGGAAAGAAGCTGGTAATCCTGAAATACCACCGACATCAACTGGATATAATCTTTGTAATTATATTTGCGAATATTAATGCCGTTAAGCAGGATTTCTCCTTCCTGTGGATCGTACAGTCTGCATAAAAGTTTAATCAAAGTAGATTTGCCGCTGCCGTTTTCCCCAACAATAGCCAGTCTGGTACCGATTTTGAATCTCAGATTAACATGATCCAGTACATTTCTATCTGTATTGGGATAACGAAATGTCACATTTTTGAACTCGATATCATACTGCCGATCAGACCTTTTCTCTGTTGTCAAAGATCCCTGATACATATGATTAGGTGTATCCAGCAGCTCATAGATTCTTTGCAGATGTATTTCGTTTGCTGCTATCATCCCATATACTTCAATCAAACCGCTCACATTCGTATTCATGGCAGTAACTGCGCCGACATACCGCATGATTTCTCCGATTCCAAAAGCACCGGCTATTGCCTTAAGACAGGTAAAGAGATAAAGCAATGCTGAAAAAATTCCATTCAAAGCAACTGAAAGCCCAAGCAGCATTCCTCCTTTACCACGGTAGTACTTCGGCATGCCACTGGGACCGAATACTCCCAGGCTGTTTTTCCAATAATGTTTAATCAAATCCTGCTGGTGATACAGTCTGATATCCACGCTCTTCTTTGTGTCAAGTCCGGCAAAACCAAAATGACCAAAAGCACGGTTTGCTTCAGAGACTTCTTCCGTCAATAATGACATATATTCTTCAGTTGTTTTAGCTGTCAGCTTTCCGGAGAAAACCGCCAATGAGACCATCAATATAATCATAATGATCGGAAAGACAGGGTTGTTCAGAAACTGCCATGCTGTATTTTCTGAAGGAACCAGTGCAGAGAACAGCTGAACGCTCAAAAACAGTGCACACAGGATACCTAAAGTATTCTGAATTGCTTTTTCAAAAATCTCTATCAGCTTTAAATATCCGAATCCCTGATACATTTCACTCTGAGCAATCTGGAGACGCAGATCATGAATACTCTGCTTTTCCATGTCTTCATAATCAAGAGAGAACATCTTTTCAATAAAGATTCTGTCCCTGCGAGGAAAGTAATCGTTCTGATGGTATTCTTTCCATTGCTTAAAAACAATCCTCATCAGACTGAGAATACCGATTATTGCCACAGCCATTATGATTCTCTTTTCAAGAACATCCGGTCTTCTCATACCACTCAGTTCAATCAGAATCAGCGAAGAAAACCAGACTGTTACATACGGTGCAATTCCTTCCAGCAATGCTGAAGATGCAACAGACAGAAACAGACCTGGGCATGCTCTGTGGATATCCTGAAAGGCACGTTTGTAGAGTTCTTTTCTATTCATCAGTACTCCTTTCCTTCCTGGTAATATCTGCTCTGCACATCAAACAGATCTGCATAAGCTCCTTTTCTCCTCATCAATTCTTCATGTGTTCCTTCTTCCAGAATCTTTCCGTCTTTTAAAAAAAGAATTCTGTCACAGAAACGTGTTGAAGCAAGGCGGTGTGAAATAAATACCGACGTTTTCCCGGCAGACATTTGGTGGTAGCTCTGGTAAATATTGCTTTCAGCCAGCGGATCCAAGGCCGCTGTCGGCTCATCCAGAAGCAGAACAGAACCATCTTTATATAACGCTCTCGCCAGCATCAGTTTCTGCATCTGCCCACCGGACAGTATTACTCCGTCCTGATAAACTTCTCTGCCTATATGTGCATCATATTGCCCGGGAATCTGTTCAATATCATGACTGACTCCTGCAAGAGCTGCACATTGTCGAACTCGTTCCAGATCATACTGATCTGTTTTCTGGGAAATAGTTTCAGCAATGGTAACATCGAGAATCGAAAAATCCTGAAATACAGCTGAAAACAGTTCATAGTATTTCCTGCGGTTTAAAGTTCTGATATCTGTACCATTCATAAACACAGTTCCTTCATCCGGATCAAGCAGACCACACATCAGTTTGATCAGAGTTGTTTTACCTGCCCCATTCAATCCGACAACAGCAAGATTTTCACCCGGCTGAATCGTCAGAGAAAAGTCATGAATAATATCCTTATCGCTGCCAGGATACCGGAATGACACATGATCAAACACGAATCCGCATTGCAAACCATGACCAGGATCGGCTCCATCCTCAAACAAATAAGGTTCTTCATAGTCCAGATATTCTCTCAATGCTGTCAATTCCTGTGCTTCCCTGTGAAGAATGGAAAACTGCTCTAGAATGCCGCTGATCCATGCAGTCAATGCAGTGAAAGCCTGGAAATAAAGAATAAATTGCGCGGTACTTAACTGGTTCTGAAGTGTCAGATGAATCAGATACCAGTAAGCAATACTGTTCCGAAGCACGACACAAACAGTTTCAACAAGACCTCCCAGGCATCTTACTTTTCCTTTTTTGTACAGAAAAAGGTCATATGTTTTCAAAAGACTTTCATGGATATTAAGCAGCCATTTCTGCAGGCTGAAGATCCGGATATCTTTCGCAGCAGCAATTGCTTCAGAGTTTCTGCGAATATATCCAAATCTGTTGTCTATCTTTTCTTCTTCCCGACGCCGTTTAAATTCCCACGCATCTGTAAACAGATTTGCCAGAAAACCAATTACACATGTAAACGATGACAGGAGGATCATACGGTAATCCAGGTTGGACAAAATCAGAAGATAAACTGCAAACCCGATCAGATTCATGAACAGTTGTGTCAATGTCGTCCAAAAATGCTGACATGGCTGCTGGTTGGATGACAAAAGAGATGCAACTTTTTCACGCATCTGCAGAAAGTCCGGTTTCAAAGTGTTGATATATGAAGTTTCATTCGTCTTTTCGGCGAATTTACTTATCATGCTTTCGCGAAAATACATCCTCGGGAAGCCTTCGTTCTCGGCAATATACTTCTGCAGAAAAAGCATGACAAACAGTAAACTCCCATAAATCAGGATTGTTTCAATCAGTTTTTCCAGCGGTGCTCCGGTCTCCGCACAACGGATGATTCTCGGTGCTATATACAGCTGTACACAGTTCAGGATCACTCCCGTGAAGGCTGATATGGGTATAACAAAAAACAGTATGCGCTGTAACTGCCACGCTTCTTTCAGCATCCATCCGGTATTTTTCAGAGATGTATACCTTTTATTCATTCCTGTACTCCTTCTGCCCACATCATTTCACAAACAGAAGTCCCCGGCTGAAACCGGGGACGAATTGCCTGTAACGTGTGACGAACTGTCACACCTGTGGTATGAGTATTTCAGTCGTAAAAGCTCCGTCTTCACTGTTCCGACTGATATACCCATCCAGTTTTTCGATAATACTGTCAATACTGACAAGCCCATGACCATGATCACCTGGCTTTTTACTGGAATATACGGTTTTTTTCTTCTCGGCAGTAAAATTGGTAAATGAAATATACAGTTGTGTATTCTTCATATCCATGTAAATCCGGATCATTCGTTTTTCTTCTGGCAAAGCCTGGCTGGCCTCTATCGCGTTGTCAAACAAATTGCCGATAATACAGCAGAGATCAATATCAGATGTTTTCAGCCGCACCGGAATATGTGCATCTGCTCTGACAGTAATTCCTTTGGCTTCGGCAAGAGAAATCTTACTGCTGAGTATGGCATCTGCCATGGCATTCCCTGTTCGCAGTGAAAAACCAATCTTCTCAAGATCATTATCAAGTTCATTGAGATATGCCTTCAATGCTTCCAGATCTTCATTTTCAGCAAATGCTTTCATTGTCTGAATATGATTGCGATAGTCATGACGCCATCTGCGCATCTGTGAATACATATTCTCCACTTCTTTATAGTGTGTATCCAGAAAACTTTGCTGATAAGCAAGAATCTCTTCTGTATTATCTTTATGAAACAATTTCATCATTAGAGCCTTTCTATGATGGCACGATTCAGCGCCTGATACGCATTTCGGGGAAGCGGGATTGCAGTATTGTCTATCAGGATTGCTTCACTTTTTGTTACCTTGCGGATTTT
Source organism: uncultured Erysipelotrichaceae bacterium (assembly GCA_902778375.1). Taxonomy (GTDB): domain Bacteria; phylum Bacillota_I; class Bacilli_A; order Erysipelotrichales; family Erysipelotrichaceae; genus Bulleidia. The sequence goes on along the minus strand of CACYXJ010000021.1, from coordinate 10,357 downwards.
AAACAGATTAATGATAAAAGAACGTGAAACGCGGAAAAACCTGTCATCCATTTCTTGTTCCATTTCTGAAAGTGTCTGCCGCACCGTGTAATCATCATCTGCATGGACAGTGACATAATTGCCTTCAACTTCGATATATCGAATCTCATGCAGCGGTATCATTACCATTTCACTGTCAATTTTCAGGCAAAGATATTTTTCGTTTTCAGACAGTTTCTCTTTTGCTCTGTCAAGCACTTCAAACAGTTTTTCTTTTACGACCGGTTTCATCAGATAATGCAATGCAGCAACATCATATCCTTCAGAAATATACTCAGAATACCCTGTAATAAAAATGATTTGAACTGCCTTGTCAAACTCGCGAATTTTTTTTGCAAGTTCAACACCATTCATCTTATTCATTTCAATGTCCAGCATTATGACATCATATTTTTTGTTTTCTTCGTAACCGAATAGAAAAGCTTCAGCTGAAGGGAACATTTCGATCTGGTTTATCTCAGGCACTTCCCATTCGAGAATTACTCTGCGGAGATAATCCAGCATATTGGTGTCATCATCACATATTGCAAACCGCATATAAAAATTATATTACAATTCACATCTCTCAGTCTTATGAAAACATATATCGACTCGCGGTAATGCACTAGTGCAGACAACATTAATCCACTAAAAAACTGCAGCCACGTTCTTCTTTCGTAGATATTTTTTATGTCCGAAATAGTTTCCCATCGAAAAACGATCGTCCGTCTGAAAAACTGTAGCGATCGTTTTCAATAATAAACTCATGAGGATAAACGTCATCAGTTTTTTGAATATAAAATGCCTTCATTTCAACTCTGTTGCCCCGCAAGTGGTATGAATACGGAACAGACTGCTTCATTGCTCTCCTGTTCACAGATAAAGTAGCCATGATACTTATCGGAAATGGTCTGAATTGTTGAGAGGCCATATCCATGTCTGTCACTGCCGACTGAACTGATGAATTGTCCTTCAGAATTGATGACAGTGCCATTGACAGAGTTTCGCACCTGAATCAGGGTTGTGTCCTTGACTTCGCGGATCAGTACACGGATCGTTTTCTCCAGACCAATATGCATAATGGCGTTGTCAATCAGATTGGACAGAAGAAGATATAAGTCACTGTCTTCCATGGAAATCTGCTGCGTGATATTGAGAGTACAGATGAAGTTCAGACCTTTCTGTGCTGCTTCTTCCTGCTTGATATTCAGAACATAATTCACTGCCGGTATGATTGTTTGTACAGGCATTGGGGTATTATTTGCTGATTCATACGTTTTGATCACATCATGTACCTGTTCAGAACTCAGATCTGTATTTTCCTTTTTGAGCAGGGTGATGAAATGCTTCATATCATGCCGCATACTGTTGAGTTCCTGCCTCATCTGCAGCATTTTTTCATTGGACTGCAGTTGGCTCTGAAGAATCTCTACTTCCAGTTTCCTGCTGTTTTCCTGCTGAATATGGGTATACATAGATCTGAACAATATCAGGATCATGATGATAAATAATGCAACACAATACACGCCAAGCAATAGATAATAACGCCATGTTTCATACTCAAGATAGACTGCCTCAAAACAGACTGCCATTATATTACAAAGACTGATAAGCAAAGCGGCAATAATCCAGTCCTTTTCAGGCAGTTCCAGTTCATTTCTTCTGATGTATTTCGCAATGAAATAGAATGCGATGACATGACTGCATTGAATAAGCAGATCAAACGGAACCTGATATTGTTCTAGTATTTCATAAAAAGATCTGCCGGGAAACAGCCACAACATGACGGACATATCCGCAATCGAATTGATAATTGCAGTAACTGCCAAAGGAATAATACAGAACATCAAGGCTTTTCCATAAGAAACATAGGATGTTAAACGAAGATAGAAGAAGAAAATCAGATCAAAGAGAATTGTCAGTAATGACTGTGATATGGAAAACTGATTAATGCAGGTGATCAGTAAGAAATTGATCACAATTGTGATCACTGACAATAAGGCAGCATTTTTTTTATGATCGGCATTCAGTGAATAGAGGAAGAATACGATCAATGCCTGCTCAAAAATATTGACGCATATATTAAACATGATTCACCTCGAAGAATATACCAGGAATTTCGTATAGATGGTTTTGTACTGGCTGCGTGGAATACTGATGACCTGATCGTTGGATAATACTGCTTTATATGCAGAGATCTTTACGATGTGACGAAGATTGACAAGAAAGCTTTTCCCAATCTGAACAAAACCTGTAGAAGACAATTCTTCGGCAACTTTCTGCAAAGATTTTCTTTCTCTGAATTCACTGTTGTCATTCAGATGCATATAGACATCATTATGAGCCACTTCAAAATAGATTATTTTCTCAACCGGAACTTTTGCGATTCCTTCGGAAGTTCGTACGATATAACTGTCTTTTCTTTGCAGGGATGATACATATTTGCCGACTGCATAGGAAAGATCTTCAGAGAGACTGTTTTTGCGTATGAAATAAAAAGCATTCAGACGGAAAGAGTCATAAACAAGGTTATCGTGCATTGTACAGAAAATGACGACAGCATCAGGATATTTTTCATAGATTCTGCCCGCCAGTTCAAAGCCGTTCATTTCCGGCATATCGATATCCAGAATATAAAGGGAAAACGGCATCAGTATTTCAGTATTCAGAGGATTATGAAAAGACTGGATCTGAATTGATATATCCGTTCCGCGGCAAAGACTCAAAAGAGTATCTTTGATGATCCGGATGTCATTGAGATTGTCATCTACAACTGCACATTGAATAATCATGCTGTTCTCCGCTTACAGATGGAGCCTGAATCATATTTCGGGCCTCTTTTTTATTAATCATAAATAGTTAAATGCAATTAATCAAAACACATACAATACTGTTTGATGCAAAGAGTATAAAGCAAACATACAGCATTGCAATGGTAATGGGCTTAACTGTACAGAATGCGGGATAACCCGGATAAACAGCATTTCAGCCCATATAAAATCAGCAGCAGTTCTGTACATAGTACAATACAAATGTATCTGAGTGAGAATTTGTGCCTGTGCAGCAGTCATGCCGAGGAAAATGAAATATCTGTCTGTCAAAACTGAGTTTGAATGACAATCCTTATGTAAATCGAATAATAGATTATTTACTGTCTGAAGACGGGCAGACTCTGATATTGAAAACTGGATATTTTAAGCCATAGAAACATTTGTGATCAAATCCAGTACGGATAACTTAAAGCTGGATAATCAGGAGGACGGGATCACATGATTACTATTTTTAATCGGGCACAATTGCTGGCTACAGCTGATCACAATAGATTTTTTGATGTGATTGATAATTTAAAGAAAAACAACATTGAATATTCAGTCAGAATTGAAACGGCACAGTTATCTGTAAGAAATAAAAAAAATGGATTAGGAAATCTTTACGATTCTTCCGGGACACATATAGTCTATGTAAGAAAAAAAGATGTTCAGAAAGCCAGCTATATATTAAATGAAATTGTTTAGAAACGGCAGATACAGTTGATACTGATTCGGTGGCCTTTTTGGAGATACTTATGCTGAAAATAGAAAAAATAACAGTTAAGACAAGAGAACTGATCTACAGCGATGTATCTTATCAGTTCGAATGTGGAAAAATGTATGGAATTGCTGCTGTGAATGGATCAGGAAAGACGACTCTGTTCCGGACGATGATGGGGCTGATCCCGTTGCAGTCCGGAAGGATAACGGTGGATGGTCAGGACATCGAAAAGAAGCGGAGCAGGATCTTTTACTATGAATCTTTTGAGTGGCTTGACGGCAATCTGAATGGAAGAGACTATCTGACATTTGTGCAGTCGATGTGGCATTCGGAAGTGTCTGCTCAGAAAGTAATCGATTACTGGGAAATGAATGATTTTATTGATGTGCCGATCAGAAAGTATTCACTTGGTATGAAACAGCGTCTGATCATTGCTATGTATTTTGTCTCCGGAGCCAAATATCTCATTATGGATGAGATCACCAATGCACTGGATGAAGCAAATCGTCAGAAACTGTTTCAGTCGCTCAAAACCATGAGAGACAAGGGGAGAATGATTCTTCTGTCTTCGCATTATAAAGAAGAAATACAGGAAATCTGTGATGTCATGCTGACGATGCGAGATTGGAGTAAATATGAGAACTATTGAAACATTATTGATTGTGGTAATACTTTTTTTTGCTAATGGATGTAGTAAATCTGAAAAAGTTACTGTACAGGAAGACTTCTGGATTTATATGTTGTGGGAAACAGCATCAGAATATGAAATCGTTGTTACATCAGGCGTGTATAGAGATAATCGATTTGAAGGATATGCTGTTACCGGAACAGAAAAATTGGATGAAGATGAAATTGCAAGGTTTCTGTTTCAACGAGAGATGTTTGAGGGGAGAGATATTGATGAACTGACAGTTCGAATTGAAGTTAAAGATCGTGAAGGTCAGATCATAAAGAGAGCAGAACTCACTTATCCATTTGAAGAAGTCTATGGAAAAACATTGTTTATCCGATTTGATGAAGAAAATGATAAACCGATAATTAAAGTCTATGAACTGACCGAACTTCGCTAGAACCAGATGAAATATGGACATTGATTTTTGAACTCTCCGGCAATAAAACGTTCTTGGTATGATTGTGGATTAAAGAACAAGAACACACAAGGAAAGATATTTTTCGTTTTCGGACAGTTTCTCTTTTGCCCTGTCAAGCACTTCAAACAGTTTTTCTTTTATAACCGGTTTCATCAGATAATGCAATGCCGCAACATCATATCCTTCAGATATATACTCAGAATGTATACTTTGTCCTTTTGGTTGTCTGAATAATATGCAGAATCTGGCATTGCGGCAGAATATATGTCCAATGAAAAAGAAAGGAGAAGGGGTTCATATGATTACTGTTTTTAATCGGGTACAATTGCTGGCTACAGCTGATCACAATAGATTTCTTGATGTGATTGTGATAAATATAAAAAATATGAAGACCATTGTTATTGTTCTTGCAATCATAACAGCAGTATCGTTCATACTGTCTTTGTTCATTAAAACAGTATCATTTGGTGTTTTTATGATTCTTCTAGGCTTGTTTGTCTGTTACCTTGGGTTTGGACACCAGCAGGAAAGGCCGGGAATGCCCTCAGCAGGCGGAGGAACCAGAGATGTATCACCTGTTAATCAGGGAATGATGACAGATATGATTCATGAAGGCAGCAGGCACCCGGTCAGCGGAAATAATGCTTTGTTGCTGTCGGGTGTAATCTGTGCTGCCATTGGAGTGTTAATACAGCTGCTTGAAAAGCTTTTAGGAGTGTAGAAATGAATCTGAAGCGAAAAACTGTACAGATACTTTTTTCCGTGCTGGCAGCGTGTATGATAGGGTGCTCTTCTGCGTCTGAATCACAGACAAATCTATCTGAAGACCATGTGATTGGCATCCTTCTGGTAAAAGAAGGGGAAACTCTCCCGTCGGAATACGAAATGAGCAATTCAGATATTGCAGGTCGTAGAAGCTGTCTGAGTCTTGTTTATGATCCTGTAAACAATATTAACCAGCTGTATGGAGAACCTTATATGCTTGGTGAAGATACACGGATCACAGAGAAAGAAGACGAAACTGGAACAGTGCTTCATCCAATCTGGGCGGTAAGTCAGTATTCTAAGATCGGAGAAGTACAGGTGTGGTTGGTTCATTACGACAATGGCCGGATTTATGCAGTCAACAGCAATGAAACACTGACTAAAGATGGTGATATATATCATTTTGAAGACAAATTCGGTTTGACAATCAATTCAGAATTGATTACCGTCCAGGTGTTTGATAAGAATATGCGCACGTCGTTTCACGAGTATAACGAAGACGGGACAGCCCTGGGAAGCTATCATTGCTTATATGGAAATGTCACAGATCTTGAAACTTATACTGCATCGGAAAAAGCCGCATCGGTCGAAGTGACAGGCACGGTACGTCTGGACGATTCAGATGAGTGGACAGATGTAATATCTGCGGATCATGATATTACCTTTACGGGATTAATTGAAAATGGAATTTATGGATTTCTTCAGTGTCAAAAATGGTTGATTGATTTTCCTGAATAACAATGTAACAACGGATTGGAAAGTTTCATTATTGTATTTGAGTTAAGTGATCGGTTTCTCGAGATATATATTTATAGTTGGATAATTCTTGCGGGGTTATGAGAAAAAGATTAGTTGCATTATACATTTCATTCACATTTGTTCTTATTCTTCTTGTTTTATGCGTGCCGGAGAAGTATGAGGTCTGTTTACAGAAACAGAATATTGATATAGATTCAGTGGAATGGTCACAGAACAACGTATTGATTCGATATGATCTATTGCCTGTAATGGATCATTACAATGATGTTGAAGTGACAGATATTTATCATTGGGAACATCGTGGCTGGAGTGAAAAAAAGCAAGTGGCGCAATTTATGAAATTTGAATCAGTCTCTGCTGAAATTGCAAAAGAATACTATTGTGATACCATCAATGTCGTTTGGCAGGAACTGCCGGCCAGTGTTGAATATAAATACAAAACAGACCCATATACTGATCAGTCTTTTGTAAAGAACAATACGGTTGTGTATTACTCCGTGAATATTACACATGCTCCATATCAAACAGCAGAGTTCGGATATGACATATACAATGCTGTATATAAATTCCAGAAGAACGGATATATGATCAGTGGGAGTTTCAGACACACTATTACTGACCCTATCTACACAGAAGATGAAATATCAGACTATTTAGAGAATTATCTGACATCTGTTTATCCAGATTTGCAACTGAGTAATTGATATCTAACCTTTTTAAAACAGTTTCATTTGCCCTGGCAGTTGGTGATTCTGCTCCGCCTGTATGAGCGCAGTATATTTCGGTGACGCATCTTCCCGAAACAGAACCTGAAACGATCGAGATATCATCTGATACTTCAGAGCCAATTGTAATTAGAATAAGCAAAATGATTTTTTTATAGAGGCCTAATAAACTGGGAAATTATTCGGAGGAGATAATATGAGATGTCCCTACTGTAATGGCGAGATGGAACTTGGCCATCTGCAAAGCGATCAGGAAATAACATGGTTTAAAGGCTTGAAAACAGCCTTTCTGAATAATTCTGATTTTCACGAGGGTTCTGTCCTGTTGTCAAAGTTTAGGTATTTTCGGAGATCAGCTGTGAAAGCATATCTTTGTAGAACTTGTCAAAAGGTAATCATTGATTATTCTGATTGGCAATCAGATTTAACTAATCAGTAAAACTACTGTTTATCGCTCAGACAAAACAATAAATAATCTCCTTTTATTAAAACGGAATACAAACCTGATATTAAATAATGTGAGATTGGAGTAAATATGAGAACTATTGAAACATTAGTGATTGTGGTAATACTTTTTTTTGCTAATGGATGTAGTAAATCTGAAAAAGTAGTAATTACGAATACAGTAGAGGTAAATAGCCAAAAAGTAGATATGAAAGATTACAAACAGTTGGAAGGAAATATAGCGAATTTTCAGCAAATCACTGTTGCAGAATCGACACGTTTTATAAAAGAAGGTGGAAGCGGAATAATATACTATGGTTATGTAGGATGTCCTTTTTGTGAACGTGCGATTCCGCTACTGAATCAGGCTGCTATCGAGACAGGAATTACTATATATTATGTAGATGTTAAGGCAAAACCAATGGCAACAGATGCAGAATATCAGGAACTAGTTGCGTTGATAGAAAGCACGTTTGATTTGGATCAGAATGGTGAACCAGCTTTTTATGTCCCTGAAGTAATTGGAATAAAAAAAGGGAAAATAACAGGATATCAGGTTGCACTTGTAGATGGCTGGAAACCGGCAGATGCAAATGATCAGATGGATGATCAACAGAAGGAAAAACTGTTAGGCATTTACATGGAAATAATAAGAAAAACATCAGACTGATATTCTGATACGAGGCTTTTCTAGAACAATTTCATTTGCCCCGGCAACTGATGTTCCTGCTCTGCTTGTATGATCGCAATATATTTCTTTAAAGTATTCCTGCTGATGGAATACTTTTTCATTAAGCTGCTTTGTGTAATGGATCTGTCATGAAGATAGAGGAGGATATCATTGCGCAGCTTTGGTGACATCTTATCCAATGCTCCGGGATTCCTGCCTTGCTTCTTGTGGCGTACGCTGGATCAATTGCAGCCGCTCCTGCTCCGCTCTGTCCAGTTCCACGATCAACATCAGCTTCACGATCCCTTCCATCGCTGTTCTTGTAACAATATTCTGCTGATCAGCTGTGTCAATAAGCTTTGTAATGTAGTCACTGCATACAGTCGGATTATCGATAAAGACCAGGGTGATTCCTTTGCCGATCAGATCCAGGTATTTCTGATATCCTTCTTCAGCCTGCCTGGTGAACCGACTCAGGTCTTTGAACACGATCGTATCGCCTTCATGAAGGGCCTTCTCCAGCTGGATCCATTCGCGCCGGATGAAATCCTTACCGGAAGAATCATCACCATAGATCCGGACATAATCGATCTTGTGCTTTGCGGCATATTTCTTTAATGCTGCATCCTGCCGGGAAAAAGTGCTGCATACCACGTTCTTCTTTTGTAGAGATTCTTTCATATCCGAAATAGTTTCCCATGATCGTCCTTTCATCGGTGTCAGAATAACGAACGTTATCTTGACACTCTTTTTCATGAATGATTTAAACCTGTTAAAATGCTTATTATGACACTGTGAATCTTTTATTTTTGAAAGAGGTTATTTTGACACCCTCTTATGGCATATTTATGATCGTCTGATTTGCATCGAGATTTGAAATCAACGGTGATGCTGTTCGGATCTTCCTTTCTTTGGTTCATCCGACAGCAGCTTTCTGGCCGAAAACAGCTGCTGATCTGAAAGATCTGACATGGCCTCTTCAAAAGATTCATTCAGCCTGCGGATTTCCGGATTGCCGGATCTGCCCAGCAGTTCTGTAAACCTGTTAAATGTACTCCACAGTTTTTCTTTGATTGTTTCGATTCTGTCCTGCAGTGTGTTGAGTGCTTCATCTACATACTTCCGGATCACCCTCATGACATTCTTGGATGGTTTTGCCGGAAGTATGCTGCAGTCAATGTCGATCTTCTTCAGCGGGACCTCCTGCATGATCTCAGAGCCCACATTCTCAGCAATGGTAAGAATACTGTCTTCCAGTACATCCACTCTGTTATGAAGCTGTGTATTCTCCTGATGTACTGTCATATAGCTTTTCGCGTCCGGTGCACCAAGCAATGCAGCGGCACTTTCAGCCTGTTCGATCAGACCTGACAGGTCTGCTTTCTGCTTCTTAAGATCCTCAAGTCTACCGGCATACAGCTTCTCTCTCATTTCCTGCAGCTTCTGGCGCTCTATAAGCGACTTCATTTCAACCTGATAAGAAATACCATCTTCTGCCAGCGCACGCAGTTCTGCGTTTTCTTCGGCAGTATAGGAGAGATCTGATGAAAGGACTTTCTTCTTGCCTTTGGGAAGCTGTTCTTTCAGCGCGGATTCTTCTTTCAGCTGCTTTACAGTCTTATTTCCGCCCTGTTCTTTGGTGATGCCGGAAGTAATAGACACATGATAACCAAGTGCTGTGTCTATTGCTTTCTGCAGGGCTGGGTGAAACTGCCGCAGTTCGTTCCGATCTACTACAGCCTTTGCATTCAGTTTCTCAGTGCCGTCTTCCAGCTTTTGAACCGGAACAAAGCAGAAATGCATATGCGGTGTCTGACCGATCTCATCCATGTGCACAAAAGCAGATACAACATTATTCTTGCCATATCTTTCAGACATGAATTCATATGCGGCAAGAAAGAAGGCATGGCTGTCCTCCGATCTGACATCCTTAGGCTGGGTAATGACCCAGTCACATATGACATTCTGATTCTTCCGGTTATTAGTCTTGATCTGGCTTAACCGCAGCGCAAGATACTTCTTCTGGGAAAGCGACTGATCTGTTTCAGCGGCGTTGTAATTAAGATATGACCTGGAAGAATCGATATCCTTATTGGACAAGGAACGACCGGGTGTCCGTTCATAATGAATGAACATACCGGTCGTATCAGCTTTTGTATATTTTTCGCAATGTGCCATGGATGGATCCTTTCTTTTTTGAGGTGAGTATCTCTTAAGGAGATATGAACGTCGAAGACGTGCCGAGAGGCGAAATGACAAGCCAGTCCGGCCAGGACCCTCCGGAGGACAAGTGTAACCAACATGGTTGGTGTAACTTGCTACACCAACTATTTGGTGTTGTCTTCACCTCCTCC
>CACYXJ010000020.1 GCA_902778375.1 uncultured Erysipelotrichaceae bacterium | reverse complement strand
TTATTAATCACATGATTGATCACAACTCCATAGACAAGTTGAAAGAAGTTCGTGATGAGTACCAAAGTGAGATAATCAAGCATCATCAATAGTCGCCCTGGCGTATCCAGGCATTATTCAGCCGCACCCCCTTGCGGCGTTATTTATCTATCCTGCACTAGGCTCACCGGCTCCCCCAGCCGGTGGGTCTTTTTTATTATGAATCTGGTAACTTTCTGGTAACTTTTTGAGTTACAGGATGGTTACAGAACAGATACAGCAAACCATTCAAAAAGTATTAAATATATAGATAAATAGGCACTTTAGGCACAATTTGAACACATAATAGAACACATCTGTTTTACCGCTCACTCGCTCCTGAAAAACGATGGATAGAAATATCTGTCGTTTTTTTGTTTTCCGGACATTCTCCGGGACAGTGCGTACAATATTCAAGCATGTAAATTTCCGGTTCCGTTTATACAGCGGTTTCGTTTATGATTATATTGACAGAAGTAAGAATGGCTGAATGAAACCAAGTCAGCCGGAAAAGAGGACAAAATGAAAAAAGCGCTGAGATGGATCCTGATTGCAGCCGCTGCAGTCGTGCTGATCATCGGCGGCCTGCTGTTTTTCAACAGAAACAGCGGCCTGGACAATTATCCGTACGAACCGGACACACCGGCACCCGACCCGCATAACGGCGTATTTGTCTGCGAGGGCGGAACCATGACATTCAACGGCGACGGTGAAAGTATTGTCATCGACTTCAGTGAGGAACTGGCTGGACTGTGCAATCTTCCGGCCGGCGAACATGAAGGCAGTTATGTTTTCCTCACCGGCAATCTGCCGCCCCACGGCAGCATGCCGATCCGTTACGATGTCGCTCATGAACTGGAAATCACTGTCACGGATGACGGAAAGGAAAGCAGGGCGGTAATGGATCTCGGCATTGCCTCTGCCGATGGTTCTTCCGGCCAATCCGGAGTCGACACAGTCACACCGGAAAGGATTCCCTTTATGTTCAGAACAGACCAGGGCTTTATCACATTTGCATTTGAGAAGAAATAATACAGGAGAATAATATGGCTAAATACTGTACAAACTGCGGAACACTGCTTCCCGCCAACAGCAAGTTCTGTCCGGAATGCGGCACAAAGGTTCAGAACAATGAAATCAGAATCAGTGAAGACGGAAAGGGCGGACTGATCTTTGATGTCCCGGAAGGAACCACAGTCACGATTTCCGACGAGAAACCGGAAGAATAACCACTGTCTTTCTGACACTGATGCATTTAAAAAACAGATGGTTCTGCATTGAAGCAGTATCATCTGTTTTTGTTTCAGTATCAGAGGAATGCATTGTAGAAATCAAGCACGTCCCGGTAATATCTGTCCCTGATTTCCGCCGTGGCATTGAAGAGTTCATGACGTGAATCCTTATATACGAGAAGGGTGGCATAGGGACAGTGTGACTTGAATACATCCTGCCCGAGATTGCGCACCATGTTGTCATTGCCGGCCTGGGCAAGCAGGATCGGTGTGCGGATCCTGGCTGCGTTTTTCTGCAGCTTTTCAGTCGCACTGACAGCGGCGGCAACCCAGCCCCAGGTGCTTCCCCAGGTCTGATAGCAGGGATCCTGGCAGCGCAGGGTGAACTGGTATTCGTAACGGTCTTCGTCAAGACAGGAACTGTGTTCGAACTCATTTACGAAGGTAAACGGACCCTGGCCGGGCGCATATTCCTGCTCCTTGTCGGCGACCTTCGGATAGATCTTCAGGGCATTGAGGATCCAGTTGGGCAGGTTCTTGATATCCAGCATCATCATCGGCGAACTCAGCACGGCACAGCGGAACATGTCCGTGTACTGTTCCAGGAACAGGGTGCTGACAGCCCCGCCCATTGAATGGCCGAACAGGAACAGCCGGCCGGTTCTGTTGCGGGGGATGACGACTTTCAAAAGGAACGTATGGAGATCTTCCGTATATTCGGTGAAATCGTCGACATGGACCCGCAGGTCCGGTGCGTCATGGCTGCGCTCTGATTTGCCATGTCCGCGCAGTTCGAGGAAGAAGACGGAATAGCCGGCCTGATAGAAGCGGTATGCTGTCTCATGATACTTGCCGAAGAATTCACAGAAGCCATGCACCATGACAATGGCGGCTTTTTCTTCCGGATGGACGGCCTGATAGTAATGCAGGCGCAGGTCATCATGACTGTAGAAATAACCGTCCCTGACGCATTGATAAAGCCATGGCCGCAATTCTTCGTCTATATATGCAAGATATTCTTTATTCATTGCTGTACTCCTCAAGCAGGCTGCGCATGACATCGGGATAGTTGGTAATGACGGCGTCGACTCCCATGGCAAAGCACTGACGGGCGAAATCCTCGCGGTTGACGGTCCAGACATTGATTTCCAGATCATTTTCACGGCACTGTTTCAGAAAGTCCGGATAGCGCAGATTGAAGATCCAGGGATGAATGGCGTCGACATTGTGCTTCCGGCAGTACAGAGGCATGTCGATCGGCCCGTCCATATACAGGAACGCCGTACGGGCGTCAGGTTTCAGTTTCTGGATCCTCAGGATGGAATAATGATTGAAAGAGGAATAGATGACTCTGTCCTCCATACCCATTTCCTTTGTCAGGGCGAGGATTTTTTCTTCGATTCCTTCATAATCAAGAACACCGGTCTTCAGCTCGACATTGACTGTCAGATCTGTCGGTTTCATCAGTTCGAACACTTCACGCATGGTGGGAATCTCAGTCCGGCCGCATTCGGGATGATCATAGGAAAAATCCAGTTCCTTCAGTTCTGCCAGAGTCTTTTCGCAAAGCAGTCCTTCGCCATTGCTTGTGCGGTCCAGCAGTTCGTCGTGGCAGACGACGATCTCGCCGTCTTTCGAAAGCTGGATATCCAGTTCGATGCCGTCCGCCTTCAAATCGATTGCGCCTTGAAAGGAAGGAAGCGTGTTTTCCGGATAATAGCCGCTGGCACCACGGTGAGCCCATATTTTTGTCATACCTTAATATCTCTTTTCTGATTACTATATTAGCGCAAAGCGCATTGGAAAATGCGATAAAAATGAATTCAGACCGACGGTTTTGCGGTAATCAGTTATAATGAATAAAAAAGGGGATTTACCATAATGTTTAAAAAATTCAATTCACTGGAGAAAGCCTGGATCTATTACGATATCGGCAATTCCGCCTTTACCATGATGGTATCCACCATCATTCCGCTGTGGTTCAATACCCTGGCCACGGAAGCGGGAATGACCGATGCCCAGTACCTGGCTTACTGGAGCTACGGAACCTCGATCGCCACGATCCTGGTCGCAATCATCGGACCGGTATTCGGTACCATTGCCGACAACAAAGGGTACAAAAAACCGATGTTCACAACCGTTCTTCTGATCGGTGTCATCGGCTGCGCGCTTCTCGGTATCGCGCCGAACTGGATCCTGTATCTGGTTACGTACGTTATTGCCAAGATATGCTATCAGGCAAGTCTGGTCTTCTATGATTCCATGCTGACGGACGTCACGACGCCGGAGAGAATGGATATTGTCTCCTCGCAGGGTTATGCCTGGGGCTATCTCGGCAGCTGCATTCCGTTTGTCGTCGCTCTTGCGTTCTATGCTCTCGGCATGTTCGGCATGATGCCGATGAAGATCTGCATCATCATCGACTTCATCGTGATCGCAGCCTGGTGGTTCGGTGTTTCCGTACCGCTGCTCAAGCAGTACCAGCAGAAATACTATGTCGAAAACGCAGGTAACGCGATTGGCGAAAGTTTCAAGCGTCTTGGTCATACACTGAGCGAACTTGCCAGGAAAAACAAGAAGGTATTCTACTTCCTGATCGGCTTCTTCTTCTATATCGACGGTGTCTATACGATCATCGACGAGGCAGTTGCCATCGGCCGTTCTTTCGGATTCGGCGATATGATCCTGCTGGTCGTCCTGCTTCTGACCCAGGTCGTTGCCTTTGCCTTTGCGACTCTGTTCGGTAAACTGACAGAGAAATATGATTCCATCAACCTGATCTATGTATGTATCGGCGGCTATCTCTTTGTAGCACTCTTCGCCCTGACCATGCACGCGGTATGGCAGTTCGGCGTCATGGCATTTGTCGTAGGTATGTTCCAGGGTGCGATACAGGCGCTGTCCCGTTCCTATTTCGCCCAGATCATACCGGCTGACAACTCCGGTGAGTATTTCGGTCTCTATGATATCTGCGGCAAAGGCGCGGCTTTCATGGGAACGATGATGGTCGGTATCACTGTTCAGATCACACAGAGCGTCAACATCGCAGTCGGAACCCTGGCCATCCTGTTTGTCCTCGGCTTCCTGTTCCTGCGCAAATCCGCGAACATGCAGTAAATTTATCATCACAGAAACAAACATGCGGCACTGTCAGATGACAATGCCGCATTTTTCTTTGCATATTTACTTTTTTGAATCAGTCTTTCAGACCTTCCTTGATTCCCTTGGCGATTTCCTTTGCGGCTTCGCCGGCTGCCGGGGCGAGTTCTTCCATTGCTTCGCTGACTGCCGGTGTCATTTCCTTCATGGCTTCCTTGGCAACAGGAATCTGGCTCTGTGCTGCATAGGCGGTGATGCTGCGGCTGTTTGCAAATACCTTCAGCATGATGCCGAAACCGAGCATGGCAAATCCTAAGATCCAGCCAAAGCCGACAAGGCCCATTCTTTCAAACGGCACAAAATCGCCGAACAGCAGAATTCCGCCGCCGATAAAACCTGTGATCCCGACAAGGATCATGATCCAGCTGATAATATTCAGGAATGTCCTTTTGCGCTGATACTTTTCTTCATTCAGATACTGTCCGCTCATAATTGCCTCCTGTTATTCTGATGGACTGCTGTCCGGCAGTATTATACCGTATTTTTTGGAAAACAAGAAAAAATCCTGTCCCGCAGGACAGGATGATGATACGGATCAGAGATTGCTGAGATACTCGTGAATGCCTTTGGCAGCTGCCTTGCCGGCACCCATCGCCAGGATGACTGTGGCGGCGCCGGTTACGGCGTCACCGCCGGCATAGACGGCTTCCTTGGTCGTCTTTCCGGTTTCTTCATCAGCGATGATGCACTGGCGTCTGTTGATATCCAGACCTTCAGTGGTGGAGGAAATCAGCGGATTCGGCGAAGTGCCAAGGGACATGATGACGGCGTCGCATTCGATTTCGAATTCCGAGCCGGGGATCACGACCGGACTGCGCCTGCCGGAAGCATCCGGTTCGCCAAGTTCCATGCGGACACATGTGATGCTCTTGACCCATCCGTTTTCATCGGCATGGATCTCGACCGGATTGGTCAGCAGGTCGAAGATGATGCCTTCCTGTTTGGCATGTTCGACTTCCTCACGTCTTGCCGGCAGTTCTTCTTCCGAACGGCGGTAGACGATATGTGTTTCAGCACCCAGACGCAGGGCGGTTCTTGCCGCATCCATGGCGACATTGCCGCCGCCGACGATGACTGCCTTCCTGGCTCTCATGATCGGTGTTCTGGAGTCATCCTTGAACGCCTGCATCAGATTGGATCTGGTCAGATATTCGTTGGCCGAGAAGACACCGAGCGACTGTTCGCCGGGAATATGCATGAAGCGCGGCAGACCGGCACCGGATCCGATGAACACGGCGTCGAAGCCTTCCTCTTTCAGCAGGGCATCCACGGTTGTGGATTTGCCGATGACACAGTCGAGTTCGATCTTGACACCAAGTGCCTTGACGTTTTCGATTTCCTTTTCGACAACGGCATCTTTCGGCAGACGGAATTCCGGAATGCCGTAGACCAGAACGCCGCCGGCTTTGTGCAGGGCTTCGAAGATCGTCACATCATAGCCGAGTTTGGCAAGATCGCCGGCACAGGTAAGTCCGGCCGGACCGGAACCGATGACGGCAACCTTTTTGCCGTTCTTTTCGACTGTTACTTCCGGTTTGATTCCCATTTCCTTGGCGGTATCGGCAACATAGCGTTCCAGTTTGCCGATGGAAACAGCATCACCCTTGATGCCGCGGACACATTTGCCTTCGCACTGTGTTTCCTGCGGGCATACACGGCCGCAGATCGCCGGCAGGGAAGAGGACTCGCTGATGATCTTGTAGGCACCTGCGACATCGCCTTCCTTTACGCGGGCAATAAAGCCGGGAATATTGATGCTGACAGGGCAGCCTTCCACGCAGAACGGTCTTTTGCATGTCAGGCAGCGCTGTGCTTCCGCTTCCGCTTCTTCCTTGTTGTATCCAAGACAAACTTCCTCGAAGTTGGTCGCTCTGACCTGAGGCTCCTGTTCACGGACAGGAACTCTTTTAAACATATCCATTGCTGTCATGTGTTTTCTCCTTTCCCGTCAGTTACATGTGCCGCAGCCGCCGTGATGCGTGGCGCCTTCTTTCGCCTGCAGATAGAGGCGGCCTTCTTCTGTCTTGTACAGTGTCATACGTTTCATGGCTTCATCGAAGTTGACCAGGTGACCGTCGAATTCCGGACCGTCGACACAGGCGAATTTCACATCCTCGCCGACTGTCAGACGGCAGGCACCGCACATGCCGGTTCCGTCGACCATGACCGGGTTCATGCTGACGACTGTTTCAATGCCGAGCTGTTTTGTCAGCTGGCAGACAAACTTCATCATGATCATCGGACCGATGGCAATGACTCTGTCATATTCTCTTCCTTCATCGAGCAGCTGCTGCAGGGCAACACAGACATTGCCCTTGATGCCCTTGGAACCGTCATCCGTGCATACTGTCAGATTGGATACAGCTGCCATCTCATCTTCGAGGATGATCAGGCTGCTGTTTCTCGCTCCCTGGATGCAGTCGACATCGACTCCGTTATTTTTCAGCCATTTCAGCTGGCAGTAGACCGGAGCTGTTCCGACACCGCCGGCAATAAAGCAGATCTTCATCTTCTTAAGCTCGTCGATTGAGAGCTCTGTCAGATCCGAAGGACGGCCGAGCGGACCGACGATATCATGGAAACTGTCACCTTCTTCAAGGGCAGCCATCCGGTAAGTCTCGCCGCCGACAACCTGGAAAACGATCTGGACAACGCCGCTTTCCGGATCATAGTCACAGACGGTCAGGGGGATTCTTTCGCCTTCAGCATCAAGACGGACGATCAGAAACTGACCCGGCAGGGCATGCTTTGCGATGCGCGGAGCTTCCACATCCATCAGCCAGATGTTTTCGGCCAGCTGTTCCTTTTTTAAAATCCTGAACATAATAACCTTCTCTTTCCAATAGTTTGCAAAATCATCTTAAACTACAGGTATTATACACAAATTAGTAAGACAGAACAAAAGAGCCGTATGATGTTAGTCTGCAGCTGTACCAGATCGCGGCACATGCATGTTATGATTACAGCAGAGGTGGAAAATAATGCTGAAAGGTGTAATTTTTGATATGGACGGCCTGATGTTCGATACCGAACAGATCTGGCAGAAGAACTGGAATCTGATTGCGGATGAAATGGGCATCAAGCTGGCGGAAGACTTCAAATACAATATCTGCGGCACTTCCGGAGCCCTGATGAACAGTGTCATTGAAAAGTTCTACGGTGTCGAAGACGGAAGCGGTATCGCTGCCGACTGCCGCAAGCGTGTGCATGATGACCTGATGGAATCGACACCGGAAAAGCCGGGTGTCCATGAGATCCTGGAATTCTTCCGCGATAACGGGGTACGGATCGCGGTCGCGTCCAGCAGCTCCGTGGAACAGATCAAGCGCAACCTGCAGAACACGGATACCCAGGACTTCATTGAAGTCATTGTCAGCGGTTCCGAACTGAAACGCGGCAAACCGGCTCCGGATATTTTCCTGGCAGCAGCGGAAAGACTGGGACTTGATCCGAAGGAATGCTATGTCTTCGAAGATGCCTTCAACGGCGTCATGGCGGGACATGCGGCCGGATGCTGCACGATCATGATCCCCGACCAGATGCAGCCGACTGATGAGATCCGTGCCCAGGCAGACGCGGTCTGCAGCTCATTGCTGGAAGCCCGCGACATGCTGGCCGAAGGAAAACTGTAAAAAGGCAAAAAGAAAAGAACCCTGTCCGGACTGTCCGGTGATCCGGCCCGGCACCGGGTTCTTTTTTTAATCCATGATTGCCGCGTTCAGGGCAATGCGCATCATGTCAAGGAAGTTCTTTTCGCGCTGTTCGGAAGTGGTTTCCTCATGGGTAACAAAACTGTCGGAAATGGTCAGGATGCAGGACGCGTTCTTGCCGGTGACCATGGCGTTGGTGAAGAGGGCAAAGCTTTCCATTTCCACTGCCACACAGTGTTTTTCATTGACGACGGTCTTCAGATAATCGTTTGTTTCATGATAGAAAACATCGCTGCTGTGGATGGTTCCCTGATGCATCTCGATACCGAGATCACTGGCGGCACGGATCAGTTTGCCGTTGAGGACATCGCTTGGATAGGAGATGTCCTTTTCATATCCGCACTGTACTCTGGCGAACGTGGATTCCGAATAGGCGGCACTTGCCAGCACGACATCGAAAACCTTCAGTTCCGGGACATAGGCGCCGGCCGAACCGACACGGATGATGTTTTCGACATCATAATACTTGAACAGTTCGTAGGAATAGATGCCGATACTCGGCATGCCCATGCCGGAAGCCATGACAGTCACCGGTTTGCCGTGATAGTAGCCGGTATAGCCGTTGATGGCGCGCACGCCGTTGATCAGGACAGGTTCATCCAGAAAAGTTCTGGCGATAAAACGCGAACGCAGCGGATCGCCCGGCATCAGGACCGTTTTCGCGATCTGACCTTTTGACGCTGAATTATGCGGTGTAGACATGATAGATCCTCCATGATAAGCATTTTCTATTCCTTATTATAACTTTTTTTCGCAGGTGAAAAATGATATTGTAAGACATATGGAAAAAAACTACAGCGTCCTGGTAATCAATCCAGGCTCAACATCAACAAAACTTGCTTTATTTGAAAACAGGAACAGACTTTTCGAAACAGATGTGTTTCACGATTCTGCCATCCTGAAGAATTTCCCGACGATCAATGATCAGCTCGACTACAGAATGCAGGTCATCCGCGAATTCATCCGGGACAACAGCATCGATCTGCACGATATCGATGCCGTGGTCGGCCGCGGCGGGGGATGCTTCCCTGTCAGCGGCGGTATCTATGAAATCACAGACCTGCTGATCGAAGATACCAGAAGCGGCAAAGGCGGGCTTTATCACTCCTCCATGCTTGGTGTGCAGATGGCCAGAGAGGTCCAGAAGGAATACGGCGGAAAAGCGCTGATGATGGATCCTCCGGTCGTCGATGAATACCAGGATCTGGCGCGTATGACCGGTGTCAAGGGCATATACCGCCGGGCAATCTGTCATGCCCTTAATCTGAAGGCGGCTGCCCGCAGATACGCCGAAGAGCAGGGCAGGAAATATGAAGACCTGAATCTGATCGTCTGTCATTTCGATGGCGGCATCACCGTGACAGCCCACAGAAAAGGAAGGATGATCGACGGCAATGACGGCGGCGGCGGAGACGGTCCATTTACCCCGACAAGAATGGGAACGATGGCAGTTACCGATGTGCTGAATCTTCTGTATGACAGGGGAAAGGATGAGATCCGCTCCCTCTGTTCGCAGACCGGCGGTCTGTCTTCACATTTCGGCACTTCCAATTCCGACACCATTCACCATCTGGTGGAAGAAGGTGATGAAAAGGCATGCATGACCTGGAATACCATGATCTATCAGACCTGCAAGCTGATCGGATCCATGGCGGCAGTCCTCAAGGGTGACGTGGATGCCATTGTTCTGACCGGCGGCCTGATCCGCTTCCGGGATGTCAGGGAAAAGTTCAGCGAATACTGCAGCTGGATCGCACCGATCACCTGCTATCCCGGCGAATTCGAAATGGAGGCCATGGCGGCAGGCGCCCTCAGGATTCTGAACGGCGAAGAAAAACTGAAGGAATATACCGGCAGACCCGTCTGGCAGGGATTTGCCTTCGATGAAGAGTAATGAAAAAGGATCGCTGTGATATACAGGATCCTTTTTTGATCTTTACTTTTTGGCACCGGTTCCGGAAGCCTGATAGTTCAGCAGCAGGTCGGTGTCATAGGAGAAGGTCATTTTCGATCTTCTTCTTTCTCTGTTTCTTGCCTGTTCGACCAGACGGTCCATCAGCTGTGTGAAGCTGACGCCTTTTTCCGTCCAGAGGTAGAACGCCAGCGATCCGGGGATGGTATTGACTTCGTTGATATAGACTTTCTTGGTTTCGGCATCCATCAGGAAGTCGATGCGGCAGACGCCGGAAATGCCGAGAACCCGGAAGGCCTTCAGAGCCAGATTCTGGATCTGTTCCGTTTCCGCTTCGCTGAGCGGGGCGGGAACGATGCGGGAAGTGCTTGCCATTCCTTTTGAGGCACCGGATGATTTGGCACCCTTGGCACCTTTGCCGCCGCCCTGATATTTATCCTTGAAGGAGAGCAGCTCGTCATGGGAAACGCTGGCAACTTCCTCAAGAACGGATGGTTCGGCATTGTAGGCATCACCGAGAACGGAACAGTTGATCTCACGCATCGGCTTGACAACCTTTTCGGTAATGACTTTTTCATCATACTGGCGGGCTTCTTCAAAGCATGCCAGATATTCCTCGTCATTATGGGCAATGGAAATGCCGACGGAAGAACCGGTACGGGCAGGCTTGAGGATGACCGGATAGATCAGCTTGTGAACCCGCTTCAGGATTTCTTCCTGGCTGTCATCCATTTCATAGCCGTAGACCCAGAACCAGTTTGTGATGGGAAGACCGTTGTCGTTCAGGATATTCTTCTGCAGGACCTTATCCTGGCCGACAGCCGCGCCGTAAAGATCACAGCCGGCGTAGGGGACTTTCAGCATTTCCAGAAAGCCCTGGATCGTGCCGTCCTCGCCGTTGGTGCCGTGCATGACCGGGATCGCGATATCGATCGTGCCGAGGTCTTTCGGACCGAACAGTTTTGTCTGTACCGGCTTGATCACGACCTTGCTGTTTTCCCTGACGATGTCGATCTGGGTCGCTTCGGCAATGGCGTCGTCCAGTTTGCGTCCGGTAAAGAAGCTGATATCTGTCATTGCTTCCGAAGTATACATCCGGCGGTCTTTTGCCACATATACCGGAATCACGTTATATTTCTCCTTGTCGAGAGCTTCGATGGCCTGATGGGCGGAAATGATCGAGACTTCATGTTCCACCGACTCGCCGCCGAAGAAGACTGCTGTGTTGAGTTTCATCTGCAACCTCCGTAAAGTACCGATATATTATATCTTAAATGCCGGCGAATGAACACAGGAGAATGGCTGCGGAGGTTTGCCGATACATCTTGCTTTTTACGGAAAATGTATATAATAGTACAATATATCAGGTGAGATTATGAAAAAAGCTTTGGTACTGGCCGGCGGCGGCACCCGCGGCATTTACCAGGTTGGCGCGATCGAAGCCCTGAAGGAAATCGGTGAAGATGACTGGAGCATCATCACCGGAACTTCAGTCGGGGCACTGAACGCGGCGATGCTGGTGCAGGGTGATTTTGACCGCATGGTCGACATGTATGAACACTTGCAGGCAGATCAGATCGTCAACGGCTTCGTGCCGAATCCCGACGATATGAATATTGCCAGTTTTATAAAAGAAAGGGAATTGTTCATTCCTTCTTTCATGTCGTGGATCAAGGAACGCGGTGTCGATATCAGTCCGTTCAAGGAAAACATGGCTAGTTACTACGTACCGGAGAGATTCTTCGCTTCCGATGTCGATTTCGGCTGTATTGTCGCAACTGCGAAGGGACATGACGGCATCTATGTCACCAAGGACATGATGAAGGATCACGGACTGGAATGGCTGATTGCCAGTGCTTCCGCATATCCCGCCTTCCCGATGATGAATATCGACGGTACCGATTACGTCGACGGTGGCTATTATGACAACTTTCCGGTCGACTTTGCCCTGAGACTCGGCGCGGAGCAGGTGATCGCGATTGACCTGCAGCCGATTCCGACCCATATCAATTATGTCGGCCGCGAGAACATTGTTTACATTCATCCCCACAAGGAACTGTTCAGTTTCCTTGAATTCGACCGCAGCCGGATGGAATCCGCCCGCCGGTGGGGATATCTTGACACGATGAAAACATTCGGCATCCTCTATGGCGAACAGTATACGTTCGAGCCGTTCCACCGTCCTCCGTATTTTGATGAATGGTACCGCGGGATCATGCTGCTGGAGACGAGGATCAAGCTTGCCAACGGCATCAGCGGCCAGCTGTATTCGGATATGATGGTCAGCGACCGGCTGAAGAACCAGTTGCATACAGACCATCTCCATCCCCGTCAGTATCTTTACGGAATGCTTGATTCCCTGATGGAAATCTGCGGTCTGCCGGATACGAAAGTCTACACATACCGGGAGGCGAGAAACCGGATCCTTGCCGAATTTGCTCCGGCACTGGATGACAGTTATTTCAGTTCGATGCTGAACGTGATCGATGTTGCCGCGTCCCTTGGCGCTCTCGGCAGCAAGGAACTGATCAGCAGGCTGGTGCACTTCAGCTTCTATCCCGAACACACAGTTGCCGGCGAGAATGTGATTCTCACCGTCGCACCGTACGAATATGCCCTGGCCCAGCTTGTCACATATATGATGAAGGAACTCGAGGAGGAGTGAGCATGGAGCGGATTGCCGTTTTTGAAAAAGTCAGTTTTGAACAGTTCAGAAAGGACTGGAAGAAATTCAGCGAAACAGCCGGTGAAGAGGAAGTCAGAGCAATCTATGACGCGATCTCTCTGCCGAAGAGAGCGACAGCCGGATCGGCCGGTTATGATTTCCGCGCTCCCTGTGCGCTTTCCGTTCCCGCCGGTAAGGAAAAACTAATTCCGACCGGTATTCGTGCTAAAATAGATTCAGGATATGTCCTGATTCTTTTTCCGCGCAGTTCGCTCGGTTTCAAATACCGCTTCCAGCTGGACAATACCGCCGGCATCATCGACAGCGACTATTATCATGCCGATAACGAAGGGCACATCATGTGCAAGATGATCAATGATTCGCGGGAAGGAAAAACAGTCGAAATCAAAGCCGGCGACGGCATGGTGCAGGGACTTTTCCTGCCGTTCGGCATCACCGAAGACGATCATGTCAGCACGGAAAGAACGGGCGGTTTCGGCAGCACTGACAAACAGCAATAGAAAGCAGGAACAAAATGGACGAACGATGGAAACAGATTGACCGGGATGAACCGATCCCTTCACATATATTGGAACGCATGGCGGAATGCCGGAAACGCCGGATGATCCTGCCGGATGAAGAATATATCAAAAGGCCTTCCCAGATCGAGGGAATCCGCCGTGCCGGTGTGATCAATACCGGTGTCCTGGACGAAGTCGCCGGAAAGATCCATGCCGGTATGTCCACTCAGGATATCGACAATATCGTCGCTGAATACACAAAGGCACACGGTGCCATCTGCGCGCCGCTGAACTATGAAGGATATCCCAAGAGCGTCTGCACTTCCGTGAACGAGGAAGTCTGCCACGGCATTCCTTCCCGGCTCAAGAAGCTCCATGACGGCGATATCATCAATGTCGACTGCACGACGATCCTCGATGGATATTATGCCGATGCCAGCCGTATGTTCATGATCGGCAATGTATCGCCGGCAAGAAAAAAACTGGTGGAAGAGACCAGGAAGTGTCTTGAAATCGGCATCGCGGCTGCCCAGCCGTGGGCAACGATCGGCGATATCGGCTATGCCATTTCCAAATACGCCCGTTCGCTCGGCTACAGCGTTGTCCGCGAACTGGGAGGACACGGCGTCGGACTGGAATTCCATGAAGATCCTTTTGTATCCCATATCGGCAAGAAGGGAACCGGAATGGTTCTAGTGCCGGGCATGGTCATCACCATCGAACCGATGATCAACGCCGGCAAGGCGGGTGTCGTGATCGACCCTTATAATGACTGGACGATCTATACCGCTGACGGCAAGGACAGCGCCCAGTGGGAACATACGATTCTGATTACCGAAACAGGAAACGAAATACTGACATACTGAGGCAGAAATGAGAAAAGAAATCCTTTCATATAAAGATGTAAAACCGGACGGCAGACTGATCCATGATCTTGAGGAAGCAGCTGTGCATACTGGCGGCTTTGCGTCCGGACAGGATTCTTTTTTCGTCTTTGTCATGCGTCCCGATATGATCAGGGAACTGGAACTGCTGGCGGATGAGGAAGGAGCGGGAAGAAACGCTCCGCTGCTGATTGTGGCTTTTGCCGATCCCCGCATTCCGACTGCCAGAGCCGGATCATTGTTTTCCCTGCATGCCATGGCTGCGGAAGCAGAGCGGCAGAATTATCAGCCACAGTACGCGCAGTTTGCGGTCAGGGTCTTTCAGGATCCCGGTTTCGGCGAACTGGCCGGTGCCTGCGGAGTGCCTGCCGGCTATGGCTGCACCGGTGCGATTCTGATCGGCCGGGAAGATAAAAGCACAGAACATGAAGCACATTACAATGTGTTTTCCTATATTCAATAATCTAGAGGTACGGATATGAACAATATTATCTATGTCACGGGGCACAGACATCCCGACAGCGATGCCATCTGTGCGTCCATTGCCTACACCGATCTTCTCAACCGGACCGGTCAGACAGCAGTTGCCTGCCGTCAGGGACCTTTGAATGAAGAAACCAAATTCATTCTGAAACGCTTCGGTCTGGAAAACCCGCTCCTGATGACCGACGCCCGGGCAATGCTGTGCGATATCGATCTCGACCAGCCGACTGTCATCGGCAGGGACGAGACCGTCCACCATGCCTGGCATGTCATGCTGCATTCGCGGACCAAGTCACTGTTTGTTGTCGACGAAAGCGGAAAGCTCTGCGGACTGTGTTCGACCAGCGACCTTTCCCGTACCAGGATCGACAGCGATGTCAGCCTTCACCGTCTGATGTCGACAGCAAGCCTGGAAAAGATCGCCCGCACGATCGGCGGCGAGATCAAGTACGCTCCCGATGAGTTCAGACAGAGCGGTATCGTGCATATCATCACGGTACAGGAATGGGAACTGTCGCGCTTTGACCTTGCCGGCGGTATTTCGATTCTTTCCGCCGACGAGGAGATGCAGAAAAAACTGATTGAGATCGGTGCCAGGTGCCTGGTCATTACCTGCGGCCAGACTGTCAGCAATGAAGTCGTTGCCCTTGCCAAAGAACACGGCTGCGGTCTGATCACGACTGAGCAGGACACGATGCATACCGCCAAGGTCATCACCGAAAGCTACAGCGTTTCCCAGGTCATGACGAAAAATGTCATGTCCTTCAACCAGAACGAATATGTCGAAGACGTGGCTTCCAAAATGGCGAATACCCGTGTCAGAAGCTATCCGGTACTGGATGACGACGGCTATATCGTCGGCGCGATTTCCCGCTATCACACCCGCAGCTACAACCGCCGTAAGATCGCGCTTGTCGACCACAGCGCTGTCAACCAGTCAATCGGCAATATCGACAAGGCTCAGATCGTCGCCATCGTCGACCATCATCATATCGGCAATATCCAGACCGATCTGCCGATCGAATACCGCAACCACCGCTGCGGCTGCACCTGCACGATCATTTCAAAGCTCTACAAGGAAAACGGACTGCTTCCCGATGCCCAGATCAGCGGCATCATGATGTCGGCGATTCTCTCCGACACACTGAATTTCCGTTCGGCGACAACGACTGACGAAGACCGGGAAACAGTCAGATGGCTGGCTGCCAGAGCTGGAATCACGGATATCGACGCATATGCCAGGGAAATGCTCGGCGCTTCCGTTGCCCTGAAGGATTCCACACCGCATGAGATCCTCAACCGCGACCTGAAGAACTACGAGATCGGCAAGTACAAGATTGCTATCGGCCAGACCAACTACAACCATATCGAGGACGTTCAGAAACTTCTGCCCGAATTCCGTGCCAACATGGAACAGGAACAGGCACAGAAGAATCTTGACCTGCTGGTCATGCTGTTCACGGATGTCATGGGCGAGGGTTCGCAGTTTGTCTTCTACGGACCGCTGTCCTACGTCATGAAGGATATCGTCGAAACGATATTCGATGATCACTCCGGATTCGATCCGAATATCATCTCCCGCAAGCAGCAGATGATGCCGAAACTTTCCCAGCTGATCAAGGAAATCTGACGCTTATCAGGAACCTGTGTCTGACAGGTTCCTTTTTTTCTCCGGTCAGGTCAGGGGATGTGGTACCATAGTACAGAAGAAGAGAGGAAATCCATGCTGGAAGTATGTCTTTTGGGAACCGGCGGAACAGTACCTCTGCCGCAGCGCTGGCTGACATCATGCTATGTCCGCTGCCGCGGCGAATCGGTGCTGATCGACTGCGGAGAAGGTACACAGATCGCTCTCCATGAGCAGAGATTCTCGTGCAAGCAGATCGGCACGATCCTTTTGACGCACTTCCATGCCGATCATACAGCCGGACTGCCGGGCATGCTTCTGACAATGGCCAAAAGCGAACGCACCGAACCGGTGACGATCATCGGACCGCAGGGTCTCAAGGAGTTCCTCGACGGTGTGTTTGCCATTGCCAGGTATGTGCCTTTCGAGATCCGTTATGCCGAGCTGACAGAAGACGAAGTAGCCTTCCAGGCCGGTGATCTGAAAATCACCGCTTTCGCTGTCAGGCACAGTGTGCGGACGTATGCCTATAAGATCGAACTTGACCGCAACCGCCGTTTCGATGCCGAAAAAGCCCGCAGCAACAATGTGCCTGTACGGCTCTGGAGCCGTTTGCAGAAAGGCGAAACGGCAGAACAGGACGGCATCGTCTATACCCCTGACCAGGTACTGGGAGAGGAACGGAAAGGTCTGAAAATGGTCTATGTGACCGACACCAGACCGACAGATGCCATTCTTGAACACTCGCGCAATGCTGACCTGCTGATTGCGGAAGGAATGTACGGCGATCCCGAATGCATTGAGAAAGCGAAAAAGAACCGGCATATGCTGATGCAGGAAAGCGCGGCAATCGCTGCTGAAGCCGGTGCGAAACGCCTCTGGTTCACTCACTATTCACCGATGGAAAAAGATCCTGGAATGTATCAGGAGGAAATTGCAAAGATCTTCCCCGGCTGCCTTATTTCCCAAGACGGACAGAGGATCGATCTGGCATTCGAAAGCGAGGAAGACAATGTTTGAAGTGATTATCAATCCCGCCGGCGCCGGCGGCAGAACAGTCAGAACCTGGAACAAAACAAAAGAACTTCTGGACCGCTATCATATCTCCTGGCACGAGAATTTCTCTACTCCGGAGCATGGCATCAAGGAAATCGTCAGCGGACTGACAGCCGGTGACAGTGAAGTCGACCTTCTGGTCATCGGCGGAGATGGTTCAATGAACGAGACAGTCAACGGTATCCGCGACATCCGGAAAGTCAGACTGGCGCTGATTCCCTGCGGAACAGGCAACGATCTGGCCCGGGCGCTTGCGATTCCTTCCGATCCGGAAACTGTGGTCAGGCAGCTCCAGGACAACCAGGTCAAAAGACGGATCAGCGTCGGCAAGATGACGATGCATACCTGCTATGACCGGGACCTGCAGCCGATGGAAGGGGAATACAGCCGTCTGTTCAATATCAGCAGCGGCTTCGGCTTCGATGCCGCGGTCTGCGAAGAGGTTCAGCGTTCGGCTGTCAAACCGTTTCTCAACAAGATTCATCTCGGCAAGCTGATCTATCTTTATGTGGCTGTGCATCAGATCTTTTCCGCTGACCGGATCAAATGCCGGATCGTCCTCGACGATTGCGAGACGCTGGAATTCTCCGACCTGCTGCTGTCGGTGGGAATGAATTCGGCTTATGAAGGCGGCGGATTCCGTTTTGCCCCGGCTGCCGATCCTTCCGATGACTTTATCGACTTCTGCTTTGGCGATCATATTACCCGGATGGATTTCTTCCGGGTCGTTCCGAAAGCCTACAGCGGTGCACATGTGAATTATCCCGGCTTCCATCTGCGCCGGGCAAAATATGCCGAAATTACGACTGACCGGCCGGTATGGATCCATACCGACGGCGAGATCGAATGGCAGTCCGATCAGATTCGTCTGGAACTGCTGCCGGACCGGCTGAAACTGTTGGTATGAAAAAAGGCTCTGACCTTTGAGGTTAAAGCCTTTTCTTATGGCGCGCCCGACGGGAATCGAACCCACAACCTTCTGATTCGGAATCAGATGCGCTATCCAATTGCGCCACGGGCGCGTAACGAACATATGTTATATTATCACGATATGGTATAATTTTAAATATGAAAAAACGTGCAGAGAATATACGCCTGATCGTATGCGACGTCGATAATACAATCATTCCTTCCCGCGAACCGGCAATGTCCAGAAGGCTTGCCAGGGATTTTCGCAAGGCCATGGATAAAGGCATCAAAGTCATTATCAACACCGGCCGCCATCACACCTTTCTGCAGGACAGTCTGTTCGAAGATCTGCCGATGGATATCAACGGAACGATCAACGGCGCCTGCACGACCGACCGCAACGGAAAAGCGATTTCCAAGCACCCGATGACCGAGGCGCACATGAAGGCGATCACCTTCCTCTGTCTGCAGTACAATGTCGGTCTCGGATTCAAGTTCGAAGACCATATCGTGACCTATGCGAATCATCAGAAATTCATCCGCGGCTATCTGGATACGGACAGTCCATGGGAAGACCAGATCATCGATGACACCCGTCATCATCTCCATCATCTGACGCACGGCGAACCGCTTGGAACGTTCCTGGTCGGCGGCCAGAATATCGTTGAACCGTTCGTCGATGTCATTCCCGATCTGCAGTTTGCCTGGTCATACCGCGGCGGCTTTGACGTATTCCTCAAGTCGGTGGATAAATCCCTGACGGTCGAAACAGCCCTGAAGGAATACGGTCTGACTTGGGAGAATGTCATTGCTTTCGGCGATGCCGGAAACGACACGCCGTTTGTGAAGAAAGCGGCGATCGGTGTGGCGATGGGCAACGGCAAGGACGATATCAAGGAAGCAGCTGATATCATTGCCGATGACTGCCGCCAGGACGGTGTCGCGAAAGTACTGGAAGAACTCGGAATCGTATGAAAACAGTGTCCGGCCGGACACTGTTTTTTATCAGATCAGTTTGAGATATTCGAAGGCTTTGTAAAGACCGTCTTCGTCGGTGCCGGCGGTGATATAGTCCGCCGCTTTTTTTGCGTTTTCGCTGCCGCTGCCCATGGCGACGGCATAACCGCAGATCTCGAACATCGGAATATCGACCGCTTCATCACCGAAGGCAATGGTATCTGCCGCGTCTTCACCAAGATGGTCCAGGAGCACCCGGATGGCATTGGCCTTGCTGATGCCTTCCGGCGAAACATCGCCATGCGAACAGTTCGGCGCGTCACCGCCCCAGCAGCCGACATGCAGGCTGCTGAACTCCTCGCAGGCATTGAGATAATCCTGCCAGCTGTTCAGCCGGAAGCTGATCTTGTTGACGTCGTCGCGATAGGGACTGGCATTGTAGATCATCTTCTCGAAGAAGTCGCCGTACTGAGGCTCGCGGCCGTATTTCCGGCGGTAGGCTTCTTCCGATCTCTGACGGTAGAAGGGAGAAGGGAGAAGGATACAGACCGCTGTTGCATTCCAGATAGAATTCCAGGTCATTGGCCTTGCACCAGTCGACGATATGGCGGCATTCTTCCGCACTCAGTTTCTGATGCAGGATCACTTCGCCGTTATCCTCCACAAAGCAGCCGTTGCCGCCGATCATTCCGTCCAGGCCGATTGCCCAGATATCATCGTAGACTTCGGCTTTAGAACGGCCGGTGCAGATATAGGCTTTATGGCCGTTGGCACGGGCCTTGCGGATCGCTTCCACCGCCGAAACCGGCGGTTTGTTATAGACAGGCGAACACAGGGTTCCGTCAACATCGATAAACAGAATTTTACCCATGATCATTCCCCGTTGAATACATACCTGTCAAGCCGTTCGAACGCTTCCTGCACGCGGGAGAGCGGCAGGGCGAGGTTCATGCGGATGTTCCAGCGGCCGTGGAACGGTCTGCCGTCCTGCCAGAAGACGCCGACTTCCCAGCCTTTGCGCAGCAGTTCGTCGATATCGATTCCCTGTTTTTTGCAGAATTCCTCACAGTCGATGAACAGCATGTAGGTTCCCTGCGGTTTCAGCAGCGAAACACCTTCGAAATGTTCCCTGATATAACTGTACGCCCAGTCGACATTGCCGGAGAGCACCTGCCGGAGTTCTTCGACCCATTCCTTTCCTTCCTCGCTGTAGGCGCCGATCAGGGCGTACATGGAAAGGATATTCATGGAATTGTAATGGGAGAGGGAAGACTCCTTGAGGATGCGGTCACGCAGCCACTTGTCATAGATGATGTGGTAACTGCCGATCAGTCCGGCCAGGTTGAATGTCTTGGATGGCGCGTACATGGCGGCGGTATGGCTGCGGGCATATTCACTGACGCTCTGGCAGGGGATATGACGGTAACCGTCAAGAGTCAGATCCGACCAGATCTCGTCGCTGACGACATAGACGTCATGTCTTTCAAAGATCTCATAGGCTTTTTCCAGTTCCTCCTTTTCCCAGACACGTCCGGTCGGGTTGTGAGGATTGCACATGATTGCCGCGTGGATATCCTCTTCAACGATACGCTTTTCCATATCTTCATAGTCCATGCGCCAGATGCCGCTGTCGTCCTGGTAAAGAGGGGAAAGAACGAGATGGAAACCGTTGTTTTCCAGGGAGCCGGTAAAGCCGATGTAGGTCGGCGAATGCAGAAGGATCTTGCCGCCTTTGCCGGCAAGGACGTTCATGGCCGATACGACACCGCCGAGAACGCCGTTTTCATAGCCGATATGTTCCGGCTTCAGATCTTCGATTCCGTGGTGTTCCTTCTGCCAGCGGATGATCGATTCGAAGTATTCGTCGCGGGGCATGAAATAGCCGAAGGCAGGATGATCGATCCTTCCGTGCATCGCTTTCTGGATGGCCGGAACGACCGGGAAATTCATATCCGCGACCCACATCGGGATAATGTCAAAACCTTCTTTTGGTGTGAATCCGGTGAAGCCGAATTTCTGTTCGGCCGGACAGTCAACAGCGATGGCGTCATGATGACGGCGGTCCATGATCGATGTGAAATCAAACTTTGTCATTTTTTCTCTCCTTCAAAGAATCGGTAGTCTTCATTTTCAAAATCGCGGATGCGGTGTTTCTTGCGGGTCAGGGGACTGCGGAATGTGATTTCGTCTGCCCAGAGGCCCATACAGCGGAAATCTCTTGAAGCGGATCCGTAGAGCGGATCGTTGACGATCGGAAAACCATGGGCGGAAAGATGCACGCGGATCTGATGGGTACGGCCGGTTTCCAGATCGCAGCCGAACAGCAGATATCCGTTTTTCGCAGCCAGGCATTCCGCCTTCGTCACAGCCTCGACACCGGTCTTGCTGACGCGGTAGACACCGCTCTGATGCCGGTCGCGGCCGATCCTGTCACGGAACGTGTATTTTTTCCCCGGTTCGCTTCTGCCGCGGGTGATTGCCAGATAATGGCGGCGGATCTGCTTCTGTGAAAGCTGGCTGTCCAGCCAGGGCTGGAAGAAGGGAATCTTGCTGAAAAGAACAAGTCCCTGGGTATCCTTATCCAGGCGGTGCAGAGGCCGTACCGGGGCATGAACACCGTGGTCGGTCTGCCATCTGGCAGCCCGGGCGCACAGACATCCGGTATCATCGTTTTCGCCGTGGATGATACAGCCGGCATCCTTGCGGACGATATAGACAAAATCATCTTCATAGATCACACGGCAGGGCTCATCTGCCGCCGGCCAGTCAGGCTCCTGATCCGGCAGAAGAATTGTCAGGGATCTTTCACTGATTGTTTCCTCCTGACTCTTTACCGGAATATCGTCAAGCAGGATCTCATGATTCTGCAGCATCAGATAACGGTTCTTCCGGGAAATGCAGTATTCTTCCAGGAAGTCACCGACTGTCTTCTTTTCGTATTGTTGGGAAGGCTGGATGACGATCCTGTCTTCCAGACGGGTGTACTTCATGGTTCTCACCTGATACTGTCCGCTTCCAGGACAGTAATGCTTTCCACATGCGGGGTATTGGGGAACAGATCGAACGGAATCACGGTAACCACATGATAGGCGCGTTTCAGATCCTTCAGATTGCGGGCAAGGGTTGCCGGGTTGCAGGAAACATAAATGATCTTGCGGGGATGAACACTCAGCAGGGCGGAGATCATGGCCTGATCCATGCCGCTGCGGGGTGGATCCGCCAGGACTGTATCGATTTCTGTTTTCATAGCCGTTTTCAGAAGTCCTTCCGCCGCGTCGTCACAGATGAATTCAACATTGCGGATATTATTTGCTTCAGCGTTGGCCTTGGCATCGCGGATGGCATCGGGAACGTTTTCGATGCCGACGATTCTCTCTGCTTTCTGATGAGACATCAGGGACATGGCGCCGATGCCGCAATAGGCTTCGACAAGCACGCCGCAGGGATCGATCTTGGAAACGGCTGTTTCATACATCTTTTCCGCCTGACCGATATTCAGCTGGAAGAATGCCTGCGGGGAAAGCTGCAGGGTGATGCCGCCGATGGTGAGCGGAATCGTTTTGCTGCCGGCAAGACATCTGGTTTTGGGGCCGAATATATCCGGTGAGCGGCGGGAAGTATTGACTGACTGGAAGAGACTGTCGAGATGCCCGGCTTTCATGATCTCTTCGATCAGTTCCCCGGAATAGGTATCCTTGCCGCTGACCAGGGTGCACTGAATATGACCGCCGGCACAGCGCATGACAAGATAGCGGAGACCTTTTCGCGATGCCGCATCATATGCCTTGATTCCGGCGTTGTTGAGAACCTTCATGATTCTCCGGCGGGATGCCTCCAGCTGTTCGTCATGCATCAGGCATCTGCCGACAGGAATGAAATGGTTGCTGTTGGGTTTGTACATGCCGCTGTACAGTTCGCCGTTGACTTCCCTGACAGGCAGTTTGCATGCCGAGCGGTAGCCGAGGGTTTTCTGACTGCCGCGGATGTCACGGATGAAGTGCTCCCTGACATTGCCGTATTTATACAGTGCTTCCTTCAGCAGTTCCCGCTTGGCTTTCAGCTGGGCGTCATAGCGCATGATCAGAAGCGGACAGCCGCCGCAGTCATTCTGATGGCGGCAGACGGAACGGATCCTGTCGTCCGAGGATTTCAGACGCTTCCGGCATTTTGCCTTCAGATAGGTGCCATGATCCTCTTCAATATCGATGATTGCTGTTTCGCCGGGAAGAACGCCGTCGCAGAAGACAGGCCTGCGGTTTTCATAGCCGATGCCTTCACCGTTGATTCCCATTTTCACAAAGTTCAGTTTCATATATATCACCAGAAAATTGAAAGATAGTTGTCGCTGCAGAATGTATCGAGACCGTAGATCACATAGATGTCCGTTTTCTCGCGGTTCTCTTCATCGATATGTTCGGAAATGCTTTCGGTATAATACCGCAGGTCGAAGACTTCCACTTCTTCATATTCCTGCGCCAGATAGGGCAGAAGAATATGGGCGAAGGAATCCTTGACGACGATTGCCTTCCGGCCGTTGGCATTGCCGGTTTTGATATTCACATAGCCGTGATTGCCGTCCAGATAATAGGTGTACTGGTCCTTTTCCTGAAGATGTTCATCGACGAACATCGTATCCATGACCCGTCCGTCTTCGAAGGTGACAGTGACGGGAATGTCGTATTCGGGGATGATTCTGTAGATACTGTCAGCCGGTGTCCAGAAAGCGCCGGAGCGGGAGTACATCGAGCCGCGGAAGGAATCCGACACATCTTCATAGGTGAAGTTCTCCGGTTTCCTGCCAAGCACTTCCTTGCAGATCACCTGATAGGCGATCAGGGCGCCTTTCTCATTCCAGTGATGGTCAGTGCGGAAGTAGGCGTCATTGACACTCAGGAGATCGTCGCTGATATCGATGAAATTCTGATTGCCGAGAGATTCGCCGATTCTCTCCAGCAGCGCTTTTTCATCGACATTGGCGGCTGCCAGGGGAAGATATTTCTTTTCGCCGTATGCCGCTGTCGGTACCAGAAGAATATTCAGTGTCATATCATTCTCTTCGGAGAATTCCTGCAGATAGGAAATGTTCTTTTCGACGTTTTCATAATCGCAGGTCAGGAACTGGGAGACGAGACGGTGATCCCGGCAGAGCCAGACACCATTGTTATCAATGGCGCCGAAGTCGGTACGCAGCGATGCCTTGCGCATGATCCAGTCATCACGACCGATAAAATGATCAGCGAACCAGGTCTCGAATTCCGTATCGAAATCACCAAGCAGAATGTTTCTCGCGCTCAGGGACGGGAAGGGGGAAAGCATCCTGTTTTCATTCTCGGAGAAGTCTTTTTTCGGAGCAAACAGATTGGCAACAGACAAAGCGAAAATGAACAGGCAGAATACTCCTGTCACGACCATGCGGATCTGTTTTTGTTTCTGATCTGTTTTTTTCATAGGTTCTCCTAGAAGCGGAAATACAGGAACGGATTATAGGACGCGTCGACAATGAACGCCGTGCATGCCGCAAGAACAAGCAGCACCAGCAGCGGCTGGGCAAGAGCGAACGATCTGTCTTTCAGGAAATTGAAACGCGATTTCGCAACCGGTGTGCAGGCGAGAGCGCAGATGATCAGCAGTGCCAGATGGCTACGCAGGAAGTACAGCGTATAGATATTGGCAAAAGCCGAAGCATGACCGAACATCATGCCGAGATAGTTCAGTACATCGCTGAAATCGGTAAAGGCGAACAGGACCCAGGCAATCAGAACGATGATCATCGTATAGACATGGCACAGCCAGCCGGGTGCCTTTTCAAGCTGTTTCAGCAGGAAGAGCTTTTCGATGATCAGCACTGCACCGTACAGCACGCCCCAGAGGACAAAATTCCATGACGCGCCGTGCCAGAAACCGGTCAGCAGCCAGACGATCATGATGTTGATCAGCTGCCGCGCCAGTCCCCGCCGGTTGCCGCCGAGAGGAATATAGACATAATCCCTGAACCATGTCGACAGCGACATGTGCCAGCGGCGCCAGAAGTCGGTAATGGAACGGGCGGTATACGGATAATTGAAGTTTTCCAGGAAATCAAAGCCGAGCATTTTCCCAAGACCGATCGCCATATCGGAATAGCCGCTGAAATCGAAATAGATCTGGAAGGCATAGAAGATGATTCCCAGCCAGGCAGTCAGAACACTGCTCTGTTCAAAGGAAAGTGAATTGACGGTATCGAAAACCAGACCGGCACTGTTGGCAAGAAGAACCTTCTTGGCCAGACCGGTAACGAAACGGATGACGCCTTCATAGAATTTATCGACGGTCTCGCGCCGGTTTTCCAGCATGTCCGCGATGTCGCGGTAGCGGACGATCGGACCGGCAATCAGCTGCGGGAACATGGTGACATAGGCGCCGAAGCTGACCGGGGAAGGCTGCGGATTCGTATCGTGCCGGTAGATATCGATCGGATAGGACATCGCCTGGAAGGTATAGAAACTGATGCCGATCGGCAGACCCAGATGCAAAGGCTTGAGAAACATGATTCCCAGGGCGTTGAGATTGTCCGCCAGGAAGTCAAAATACTTGAAGAAACCAAGCAGCAGCAGGTTCAGGGCAATACAGATGGCAAGACAGGTCTGCGCCTTCTTTCTGTCACTGTCCCGGTACTGGCCGATCAGTCTTCCGAACACCCAGTTGAACAGGATCGAGAAAATCATGACCAGAATATAGACAGGTTCGCCCCAGCCATAAAAAAACAGGCTCACGACCAGAAGAACAAGGTTGCGGAACCGGAAGGGGACAAGAAAATACACTGCCAGAACGGCAGGCAGATAGGCGAACAGAAATGTCAGACTGCTGAATACCATTAATACGTGTCCTTATAAAATACGCTGTTTATTATAACAATGTTCAGACGGAAATGACAGGGTAACAGCACACGTACCGGAATGCTTATGTGAAAAAAAACACAGACCCTAAAATCATTGTAAAAAGTGGGTTTTGACTCTAGAATGTTTATAGAGAAAACGCAAGGAGGAAAAGGAATAACAATGAATAAGTTACTTAAGTCTTCTCTGGCTGCCTTCATGGCTTTTGCGCTGATCGGCTGTTCTTCTCAGCCGGCTGCCGGCGGCAATGGTGGCGGTGATGATTCTCAGAGCTCCTCAGTTACAATCGGTTTCGTCAGCGATGTCGGCGGTATTGATGACAAATCCTTCAACCAGACTTCCTGGGAAGGCATCAAGAAATTCGGTGATGAAAACGGCTTGAAGGAAGGCACTGACTATTCGTTCCTGCAGTCCAATAACGAAGCAGACTACATCCCGAACCTGTCCGCATTCGCTGACAAGGGCGTAGACCTGATCGCAGCAGCCGGCTTCATGTTCGGCGATGCCATCACGGAAACTGTCAATGCATATCCGAATCAGAAGATTCTGATCATCGACGTTGACTGGCTCGAAGGTGAAAACCTGCAGCAGGCTGTCTTCGCAGAGCACGAAGGTTCCTATCTGGTCGGTGTAGTTGCCGGTCTGAAGGCTATCGAAAACGGCTCCAAGCATGTTGGTATGGTCATCGGTCAGGAATCTGAATCCATGTTCCGTTTCTGGGCCGGCTACCAGCAGGGTGTATGGGCTGTCTGCCCGGACTGCATCATCAGCTATGACAACGCTGACAACTTCACAAGTCCTGAAAAAGGTCAGTCTCTTGCTCAGAAGCAGTACAATGCCGGAGCAACAGTTATCTTCGCATGTGCCGGTTCCACAGGCAACGGCGTCATCAAGGAAGCTTCCGAAAGACGCGGCAACGGTGAAGATGTCTGGGTAATCGGTGTTGACACAGACCAGTATTCCTATGGTGTTTACGGCGACGGTTCCCAGTCTTCCGTTCTGACATCCATGATGAAGAGAGTTGACGTCGCTACATACAACGCCTGCAAGCAGGTTGCTGAAGGCACCTTCCAGGGCGGTGTTGTACGTTACACACTGGCAGACGGCGGCGTAGGCTTACCGGCAGAGAACCCGAACCTGACAGACGATGTTCTGAAGACAGTCAAGGACTACACAGACAAGATCGTCTCCGGCGAAATCAAGGTTGAAAGCACACCTGTTGTTGAAAAGGGTGCAAGCGATCTGACAGTCGGCTGGTAATCAGTTATCTGTAACCAAAAGAAACGGAGCTGCAATTGCAGTTCCGTTTTTTCTTTGTCTGCTGTTAATAGTCAAAGCGCATCACCGCGCAGTTGGGAATGCCGAATGAGGCGAACTCTTCGTTGGTCATGGAAGTGAAATACGACTGGATGATGCGGGCCAGGCCGTTATGAGCGACGAGGATATACACGGTGTCTTCCTGTGAAGTGATTTCATCCAGCAGGCCGTATACACGGTGTGCTGTCTGCAGCATGCTTTCACCGTTTTCATAGCGGTCGGCGAAGCGTTTCTTGGCTTCGTGGAATTCCTGCCCGTCCCTGGCCGTGCCTTCATAGCAGCCGAAACACTGCTCGGTAAGACGTTCGTCCGTCCGCATCGGAATACTGCAGAGGCGGGAGATTTCGCGGGCGGTATCGGCAGCTCTGACAAGAGGCGAGGAAATGATCATGTCGGTAGTGATGCCTTCCTTCAGCAAGGCTTCCGCGCTCTGCCTGGCCTGGTCGAAGCCTTTGTCCGTCAGCCCTATATCGGTGGTTCCGCAGATCTTGTTCTCCACATTCCAGAATGTTTCACCATGGCGTATAAAATAGAAATGTCCCATTCTGTCCTCCTAGTATTCCAGCCGGCTGTGCAGCAGGGAAACGGAATTGTCATTCCCGCCGTCGTTTCTGACCAGACGCACTTCATCAAGACAGTTCCATCCCTGTTTCTGCAGAAACCCCAGCATCTTTTCAATATACGGCTTCATGACAACGCTCAGCCGCATGTCTTCTTCCGCGGCAATTTCCTGTGCTTTCACGAACATGGCAGTTGCGATACCGCGGCGGCGGTAATCAGGTCTCACATACATGTCTTTCAGGATGAGGTCTGTTCCCGGCTTCAGAATCATGTAACCGGCATAACGTCCGTCCTTGACGGCCGCAAAGATCATTTCCTGACCGGCCAGCGCTTCATCGATTTCCTGCTGGGCAAGTTCGATGTCCTGTCCGGTGCGGACGTTCTTCAGGGCTGCCAGTTCCTTGCGGCAGTCAGCATACATATAGACGATATTGGCACTGTTATGGGAGGTGACGGGAGCGATCCTGACCTGCTTCGGCATTTCGACAGGTTTCTGTTTCGCCGCATTGCGGTCCAGATTGTAGTCCTCTGAAAAGCCATAGGAATAATCCTCCTCATCTTCCTCTTCCTCAGTGACTTGGCCATAGGACGTTTCATATTCGATTCCGTTATCCTCACACCATTCGATTGCCAGAATACGGTGCTGTCTGTCCAGAAAGTCATACCAGTTTTCAGTCAGCCCAAAACGCTCGAGGGTTGCCCTGAACATCCGGAAGGCACCGCGGCCGTGAATGGCATTGGCAAGCCATTCGGCAGTCTTGTCATCATCAACGGTTTCGATGAACAGCTCCATGTTGTGATAGTCATTAACGGCACGGCGGTCGGGCAGTCCGATTCCGTCTTCAATATCCTCTTCATCCGCATCATAGACGATCTGTCCGGTACGGGGCAGATAATATGCTCTTGTTTCGTCATCAGCCTCTTCAATGGCTTCGATCACATCCTGCAGATCAACTTTCATAGGTGAAAATCCTCCGCTTCCATTGTATCCTCCAGTGGTGCATAAGTCATGATAACGATTCCGTTTGATATACAATGTAATACAGGAGGCATTTAATATGGCAGAAACACTGAAAACAATCAGCACCCGCTGCAGCACCCGCAGCTACAAACCGGAACCTGTTCCGCGTGATATCATTGACAAAATTACCGAAGCCGGAACGAAAGCCGCAAGCGGCATGAACAGACAGTCAGCGATCATCCTCGTTGTTGACGATCCGGAAGTGCGCAACGAACTATCCCGTATCAACGCAGCCGTTATGAACTCGGACAAAGATCCGTTCTACGGGGCTCCGACGGTAGCGGTTGTCCTGGCTGATAAAAGCGTGCCGACATATATCTATGACGGAACCCTGGTAATGGCCAATATGATGCTGGCGGCAGAGGAACTCGGCGTCGGCAGCTGCTGGATCCACCGGGCGAAAGAGGAATTCGAATCCGAATACGGAAAGAATCTCCTGAAGAAACTCGGAATCGAAGGCGACTATGCCGGTATCGGCAACCTGATTCTCGGCTGGCCGGAGGGAGAAAAACCGGTCCCGAAAGAACATAAGGCTGATTACGTATACCACATCTGAGAAGACCGCAAAGGTCTTTTCTTTTTCCGGAATGTTATACAGAATCCGCATAAGTAAGCTGCTATATATCCTGTTTTATGCATAAGTTCATTGCCGAAGTTGCATGGTTCCGGACATGGTATCCCGGCAGGCAGTCATGATATGATGCAGTTAGATCACCGGTCTGATGGAAAAACAGCCTTGAAAGAGAGATTGCTATGAAACCTTACTATGTCGTGGG
The DNA here is from genome assembly GCA_902778375.1 of uncultured Erysipelotrichaceae bacterium. Lineage (GTDB taxonomy): Bacteria > Bacillota_I > Bacilli_A > Erysipelotrichales > Erysipelotrichaceae > Bulleidia. Next base: position 4,243 of record CACYXJ010000020.1, on the reverse strand, counting down.
ACATAAGAATCCGGACTGTGACGCAATCGTGTCGGCGATTGCCTACGCTGCCCTGAAACAGAAACTCGGCATCGACGCCGAAGCAAGAGCGCAGGGAACTGCCAATCCGGAAACCCTGTATCTTCTGAAGAAATATCATTTTGAACAGCCTGCCATCATCCATACCGCCAAATGTTCCCTGGCGGAAATCGAAAAGGACACACCGCTGCTTGCCCGTCCCGATCTGACCATGAAGGAAGCCCTGGATCTGGTCATTACCCAGAAGAACCGCGGCATGTTCGTGACGGACGAAGAAGGGCATCTGGAAGGTATCGTTTCCGTTTCCGACCTGACCCGTTTCTGGATCACCAGTGAAGAGCAGATGGTGGAACTGATGAAACACGCAAGTCTGGAAAACATCATCAAAGTTCTCAATGCCAGAGTGTTCAATCAAAGCAGCAGCTTTTCCCCGAGTGGGGTGGTTCACGCTGTTCCGTCTTTATCCGACAATCCGGAACGTTTCCGCAACAGCATTGTCATTCTGAGAAATAATCCCGATATTCAGCGCTTCGTCATCGATAACGGCGCTGCCCTGATCATCATCTGTGGCGAGGACTGGATCGACAACGTAACGCTGGAAAAGGCCAGGGAAAAAGGTGTTTCGATCATCCGCACGCCGTATTCGGTCCTTGACTGTACCAAGTATGTCTATCAGGCTCCGACGATCGAAGAAGTCACGACGAGAAATGTCATGTCCTTCAATGAAAATGACATGGTGGATGACGTATCCAAGCGTCTGGCAAAAAGCCGCTTCCGTTCCTACCCGGTTCTGGATGACGAAGGCAGGGTCAAAGCCGCCATTTCCCGTTATCATCTGTTCAATTATGAGAAGAAACGCTTCATCCTGGTCGACCACAACGAGGAAAGCCAGTCGGTAAATGATCTCGAGTTCGGCGAAGTCGCAGAGATCGTCGACCATCACCGCATGGGCGGAATCGAAACCGTCAATCCGATCAATATCACCGAACGCATCATCGGCAGCACGGCGACCATTATCGCCGGTATGTACCGCAGTCACGGCATTGAACCTGACCGTGACATGGCAGGGCTTCTGCTCGGTGGCGTCGTCAATGACACCCTCTGTCTGAAATCGCCGACAACCACCGATGAAGACAGGGAAATTGCCGCATATCTCAGCGGTATTGCCGGCATCACACCGGAAGAACTGAACGAAGAAATGATCGGTGCATCCGATTCCATTCTCAATAAGCCGTATCTGGAACTTCTCTATGATGATTTCAAGGAATTCCGTATCGAGAATACCCGCGTTGGCATCGGCCAGTCATCCTGCAAAAGCAAAGAGGAATTCTTCAAGATCCGCGACAGCTTCCTGGCATATATGAATGAAGTGATCATTTCCCAGCATTATGATCTTCTGGCATTCATCTTCACCGATCCTGCCGGCACAGGATCCTATATGATCTATACCGGCAAGAAAGCATGGGTCATGAAGGAAGGCTTCCAAAACATCCTTGACGAAAACGGATTTGCCCCGGGAGTTATTTCCCGCAAGAAACAGATCCTGCCGGTCATTATTGATACATTAAACAGCAAATGAGTCCGGAAACGGACTTTTTGCATGCCGGAATAAAACCGTGCAAATCCTGTTACAATAAATCCATGGGCAGTCTTTTTATCATTAAAGCCAATGACCCACAGGATCTTTTCCTGTATGAACAGGTCTTCAGCGAAGCCGGATTCCGTTTGGTTGCCGGTGGGAATGAAGATGATCTTCTGCTGTGCGACGGGGCTCTGCTGTACGGGAATGAAGATACTGCGCGGGATGAGGCATGCGCGACTCTGATCTCGTTCTGTCTGCGCCGGAATATCCCGCTGCTGATACTTCACGACAGCGGTCTTTTTCCGCAGCTGAAGGAAGAAAAAGGTGTATATGATGCCGCCTGTCTGAGCATGAAACAATGGAAGACGGTGCTTTATCCGCCCAAAGAGCCTGAGAAGGAGACACCGGAAGCGGTACGCCGTTTTTTGAACCTGATGCTGTTCCTGCTGTGTGCGGTGCCGCTGGTGCTGTTCTCCTACCGGATCTATCAGGTTTCATCGGCAAATGAAAACACTGCTCCGGCAGTGGAAGAAACAGGCGATATGTATCTTGATACCTATGGCGTTTCTGCCGCCCAGGTCTATTCGATTTCCAGTTTCGGCGACGAAGTCTACCGCGGCAGCGGCTATGCAGTCAGCGATGACGGCTATATCCTGACCTGTGCCCATGTCGTGGATCATCCGTCTTCCATGTACAGAGTCGTATATCATCTGCAGGTTCTGCCGGCTGAACTGGTGGCACGGGATCCGGAAAAGGATCTGGCCTTGCTGAAGATCGGTACCGCAACCAGGGCAATGAAACTGGCAACCGGCGAACCTTCTGCCGGAGAAACGATCCGGCTGATCGGCTGGCCGGAGAACAGTTCCCGGACACTGCTGGAAGGGACGTATGACGGCCGGTCTTTCGGCAGCTTCAAAGTCATACGGCTGCAGATGTACCAGGGAGTCAGCGGATCGTGTGTCATTAATACAAGAGGGGAAGTGATCGGCACGGCAGCTGCCATGGACAGCAGCGACCATACGACCGGCCTGATCGTGCCGCTGGAAGACATTACGGAATTCCTGAAAGACCATATTGTCCTGAACAGAGGACAATAAATACCACGGTTGTGTTGTTGCCAATGACAAACAGGCGTACAGTAAAGAAAAGGGGAGGTTCTCGATGAGTACGAAAGTAAAGAAACCTGTCACGATGACGGAGGGAAGCATTCCCCGTCTTCTGATTCAATTTGCCATTCCGCTGCTTCTGGGAAATATCTTTCAGCAGTTCTATAACATGGTTGATACCTGGGTGGTAGGCAATTATGTATCCAACGAAGCCTTCTCAGCCGTCGGCACGGTCGGACCGGTCATCAACATGCTGATCGGACTGTTCCTCGGTCTTTCCAGCGGTGCCGGTGTAGTCATCTCCCAGTTCTTCGGTGCCGGCAAGGAGGACAGGGTCAGGGACACGGTGCATACCGCCGTGATCATGACAGCGGTACTGGCAGTCATCATGACGGTAGCCGGTCTGTTCCTGAAGCCGCTGCTGCTTTCCCTGATGAAAACGCCGGCAGCTGTCTATGAGCAGGCGGATACATATCTGTCGATCTATTTTGCCGGTGTGGCCGGTCTTCTGTTCTATAACATCGGTGCTTCGATCCTGCAAGGTACAGGTGACTCGCGCCGGCCGTTCTATTTCCTGGCGACAGCCGCCGTGATCAATGTCATTCTCGACCTGGTGTTTGTACTTGTATTCCATATGGGAGTCGAAGGTGTCGCATGGGCAACTGTCATCGCCCAGGCCGTATCGGCTATACTCACCGTGTTTACCCTGATGCATGTCGATACCTGCGTGCGTCTGAATCTGAAGGAGGTCCGCTTCCACGGCGATATTCTGTCCCGCATCGTCCGGGTCGGCATTCCCGCCGCCCTGCAGATGGCAATCATTTCCTTCTCGAATATTTTTGTGCAGTCCTATATCAACCAGTTCGGCGCCGATATCATGTCGGGCTGGACGGCATATTCGAAGATCGATGCCCTGATGATGCTGCCGATGCAGTCGATCGGTCTGGCAACGACGACATTCGTCGGTCAGAACGTCGGTGTCGGCAAAACCGACAGAGCCATGCAGGGTGTCAGGATAGCGGTCATGATGTCTTTCATCGCCACTGTGATCCCGATGATTCCGGTCATGGTCTTCGCTCCCCAGCTGGTCAGTTTCTTCAACAGCAGGGCGGAAGTCATTTCCGCCGGCACCATGTTCCTGCACTGGATCTCGCCGTTCTATGTTCTTTCCTGTCCTTCCAACGTGCATGCCTGCGCGTTGCGCGGATCGGGAAACTCGCGCGGACCGATGTTCATCCAGATTGCATCCTTTGTTGTATTCAGGCAGATCTATCTGTACATCATGTCGAACTTCATCGCCAACAAACCGATCCCGATCGCCATGGGCTATCCGGCCGGCTGGATGGTCTGCATGGTCGCGATGTATATCTATTACCGCAAGGTCGGCATCGGAAGAAACGCAGTTGTCTAAGGATGGGAACAGCATTTATGCATAAAGAAAGGGGCTGTAACGAATAAGTGACAGTCAAAAAAGAATAAAAGCGTCTGGCCAATAAAGGACAGGCGCTTTTACTTGGTATAATTTGAGTATGCAAGC
>CACYXJ010000019.1 GCA_902778375.1 uncultured Erysipelotrichaceae bacterium | reverse complement strand
AAAACGGTTCATATGCTACAATATATCATGTTACGGAGGTAGCTCATGGAGATATGGAATTCACGTTCTCTTGATAATAATCAGCGTTTTATTTATGCCCTGATTGTCGGCTTCGTTGCTGCTGTCCTGCTTGGTACTGCCTATGGCATCATCTATGGTTTCCTCAGGATCCAGTCTGCTGTTCTGTATATAGCAATCGGCTGGTGCATCGGTTATGTGATGCGCACGGTCGGCCGCGGCGTGCATAACCGTTTCGCCGTTGCCGGAGCCCTGTTTACCCTGCTGGCGATTTTCATCGGCGATTCGATTGCCATGGTCGGCGGCATTGGCGGCATCCCGATGCTCATCCAGAATCCTGCCATCTGGGGCAGTGTTCTGGAAAACTGGCTGCGTATCAATCTGTCTACAAACCTGAGCAGCATTCTCGGTCTTCTGATGAGAGCGCTCGGTATCTATATGGGATATCACTATTCCGTCATTTTATGATAAGAGGTTACTGATCATGTACAGAAGAACATGGATGGAAGTCAATCTGGATGCGATTGCGGACAATGTCCGCCGTATCCGCGGAATCTGCGGCAAGCGGATCATTGCAGTTCTGAAAGCCGATGCCTATGGCTGCGGTGACAATCATGTTGCCAAGGCAGTGCTGGAGGCCGGCGCGGAAATGATTGCTGTATCATCTTTGGATGAAGCGCTGATGCTGCGGAATGAAGGATATGACGGTGAAATACTGATTCTCGGTGCCACCGATCCCGTTGATGCCGCGAAAATGGCAGAGGAAGGAATCTCGACAGCAGCTTATTCAATGGAATGGGTCAAGGCGGTCGCTTCCGAAAAACCGGAAGGTCTGAAAGTACATCTGAAAGTTGACACCGGCATGAACCGTATCGGCTTCAAGGATATCGGATCGCTGCAGGAGGCTTTCAATATCCTGAAAGATGCCGGCTGCCGGATGGAAGGAATCTTCACCCATTTCTACTGTGCCGATACCAGCCGCGAGCTGACAGAAAAACAGTTTGCCAGATTCAAGGAGGCGGTCACTTCTCTGGATCACGATTTCCCCTGGATCCATTGCGACAATTCCGATGCGACGGTCTTCTTCAAAGATGATCTTTCCAACGCCTGCCGTCTCGGTGTTTCGATGTACGGTATCTCTTCCTATCTGGATGATCTGAGACATCCGATCTCCATGTATTCGCATGTCATCATGACCAAACAGATCAAAGCCGGCGAAACGATCGGCTACGGTGCCAGATATACAGCTGAGAACGATGAAATCATCGCAACGATTCCGATTGGCTATGCCGACGGATTCATCCGTGCCAATACCGGCCGCTGTGTCTGGATCGACGGTCAGTTTGCCCAGGTATGCGGCAATGTCTGCATGGATCAGATCATGGTGCGCTTAGAAAAAGATGTTCCTGTCGGAACACCTGTGGAAATCTTCGGGCCTCACATTCATCTGGAACAGATGGCAGAAGAACTGCATACCATCCCGTATGAGATCATCTGTCTGATCAGCGGCCGTGTCACCAGAATCTACCGCTGGCACAACGAGGAGGAACTGACCGAAGAAAACGCACGTCTGATCAAGTCAGAAGTCAACTTCCTTTGATCCGTCTCCGGACGGATCTTTTTCTTTCGGCACCAGATCGATGAATGCCACTTCCGGGTTATTGTAAAGCCGGAAGAAACGCGGGTCTCCGGAAGCCAGACCGCGGCTGACAAACATCAGCCTGCCGTCAAGATCATGCAGCCCTTCCGTGTATTTCGGAAACAGCGTGCGGTGGGGGCCAAACATACCGATGTGAGTAAAGGGAATGCGCCACTGACCGCCGTGATTGTGGCCGCATATAATAAGGTCGCAGTCCAGGGTACGGTAGACATATTCATAGTCCGGACGATGGCTGATCAGGATATGATAATGATCCGTCTGTTTCTGCCGGTCATACACCTCTTTTGAAATTCCAACGTTTCTGTGTCTGTCGGTCAGACCGATTACTTCGATTTCATCACTGAATTCAATACCGGCATCTTCCAGTACATGTACACCTTCGGCTTCCATTCTTTTTCTGAGTTCGCTTATTTCCGGAAGTCTGATTTCATGGTTGCCGGAAGCATAGGCCATCCATCTTCCCGGCAGCTGGTCAATCAGTTCAAAGACAATTTCATGATCCCGGTCTACGTCGAAAAGATCACCGGGAAAGAGAATCATATCCGGATCATATTCTTCCACTGCCTTTGTGATACGGCTCTGCTTTTCTCCGAAACGGCGGCAGTGAAGATCCGCAAGCACACAGATGCGGACCGGTTTTGTGATCCTGTCTGTTTTCAGAGTGATTTTCGTAATATCAGTTTTATGGTACTGGAAGCCGCACAGCAGAAACAAAGCCAGGGCTCCCAGCAGAATCAGCCAGAAGTTCATGGCACTATCATACCACAAGAAAAAAGCACCCTTTTCAGGGTGCCTGCGGATGGATTGAAGAACGATTACAGTCCGTGGCTTACCGGCAGCATTGCAGCACCGATGATGCCCGGTTCTTCCAGACCTGCCAGAACGAACGGTGTGTCATGGACAGCTGTGTGGGACATAGCCTTGTACTGTTCGATCACGCCCGGCAGGAACTTGTCAGCAGATTTCATCATGCCGCCGCCGAGGATAAAGATATCCGGGTCGCATACGCATGCGACTGTCGCGAAATACTGACCGAGGTCCTTTTCAAATTCAGCAACAGCAGCCTTGGCAAATTCATCACCGGCCAGTGCACGGTCGAAAACAACGCCGGTATGGGCAATGCGTTCGCCGCTCATCTTTTCATACTTTCTCTTGAGACCTGTGCCGGAAGCTTCGTTTTCGATTGCGCCGACATTCAGATAGTTGACCTTCTCACGGTTGCGGTCGATGATGATGTTCGCAACTTCGCCGCCGAAGCCGTGCTTGCCGGAAACAGTCTTTCCGTCAACAACGAGGCAGCCGCCGATACCGGTAGAGATCGTTGTATAGAATACATACTGCATGCCTTTGCCGGCACCGACCAGTGCTTCGGCAAGAGCCGCAACGTTAGCGTCATTGTCGAGGAATGCAGGCATGCCGAATTCCTTGCTCATTTCATCTGCGAACGGATAGCCGGCAAAACCCGGAAGATTGGTGGAAAGAACCATTGTTCCTGCCTTTGTGTCTACCGGACCCGGAACGCCGACGCCGATACCGGAGCATTCTTTCCAGTCCGGAATGTCGCGTACCATTTCCTTGATGTTGGCCATAACCTTAGCCGGGCCTTCCAGGCCATAGGAAGGTCCTTTGACCTGGGCTAGGATCTTTCCGTCTTCGGAAATCTTTGCAACACGTACATTTGTACCGCCAAGGTCAATGCCGAGATAGCTCTTCATAGTTAATTATCCTCCTGAACTTCATTTATTCTCTATTTATAATTTTAATGTTCCCGACCATCAAAAGCAACATGACCTACGGGTAAAACCTTGCTATTTTTGCCTCTTCCATCAACAGTCGGTACGGCTCTGATTATAAAAACGGCTGGGGATCATATCACAGATCCTTCAGCCATTTTTCCCGTTTCAGTCTGATCAGGAACAGAATGCCTCTGATACTGAGCTCCACCGCCATTGCGACCCACATGCCGGCTAGTCCCATGCTTTTTGTCAGGAAGAAACCCAGTGTCAGACGGATACCCCAGATACTGACCAGATTCAGAAGTCCCGGTATCAATGTATCCCCGGCGCCTCTGAGACACCCGGTCGCTACGATCGATGCCGCAAACAGCGGTTCAGCCAGCAGTTCGATCCGCAGAACTTCAACACCGAGTCTTTGTACTTCTCTGTCAGGAGTCAGAAAGGCGAAAACATGCGGACAGGCAAAGTACATGAGAATGCCGGTCAGGGTCATGATCGTGACGCCGGTGAAAGTCGTCAGCCAGCTGAAAGAACGGGCGAGATCTTTCCGTTTGGCACCGATCGACTGTCCGACCAATGTCGTGGCGGCATTGCTGATGCCATATCCCGGCATATAACAGATCGATTCGGCTGTGACAGCAAAGGAATTGGCGGCGATGGCAATCGTTCCCAGCGGGGCAATGATACGTGTGGATGCCACCATGGCCGCACAGAGAGCACTCTGTTCCATAGCCATCGGAGCACCGATGGAAACAGCTTCCTTCACAACGCTTTTCTGCGGTTTCCAGCCGCCTTTCAATCCCTGCAGTTTCAGCACGTCGCTTCGGAAAAAAGCGTAGAAAAGCGACATGACAGCACCGGTCAGCATGGCAAGGCTTGTACCAAGCTGGGCCCCGGCAACGCCGAGTCCTGCACCCGGCATCATGAATGTCATCTGCAGAAACGTGATCTGTCTGGCTGGAAAAATAAGGAAAAAGTTGAAGACGACATCCAGCAGGCATTCCAGGGATGCGAATATGGAAGGAATCTTCATATTGCCGGAACACTGCAGCATATTCATGCACAGCCAGCGGATCATGCGGGCCGGGACAAACATGGCATAGATGGAAAAATAGGCTGTCGCATCCGCCCAGAGAGAAGAATCAGCGCCAAGCCAACCGGGAAGATGCTGAGCCAGAACAAACGCAGCAGCACCGATGGCAAACGACAGCAGCAAAGATGCGGAAAGAGACTGACGGAATATGGACTTTGCCTTGCCGATTTCCCCCGCTCCCGTGGCATGCGCCACCTGTACCGAAAAACCGGCGGCAGTCGCTGAAAGAAGACCGCCGAAAAGCCAGGTGGAAGAAGCCACTAGACCGATGGATGCCGATGCCGCCGCGCCAAGGGCACCGACCATGGCAGCATCGATATACTGCATCAGGATCTCGGAAATCTGCGCCAGGATACCGGGTGTGGAGAGACGGGCAACTATGCCGATTTTTTCTCTGAATGTATAATCACGGCCGGAACGCATTTCCGCCGCGATGGAATACTCGCTCATGTGCAACATTATACCCTCGTTAAAAAAGCAAAGAAATAATTAATCTCTTTTTCATCAGACGCTATAATAAAGATAAAGAAAAAGAGGTAATCATAAATGAACACATTATTACAATTACTTTTACAGAGCATGTCCCAGCAGTCTTCCATCGATGCAGCTGAGAAGAAGACAGGCATCAAGGGCGTCAGCATTCTGACAATTCTGTCCTATGCCCTGCCGCTGATCATCAGATTCCTGACCAAGAACGCATCAAGCCAGACAGGCGCCCAGTCCCTGCTCGGTGCTCTGACACAGCACACCAGCACAAAAGCTATGCCGCAGCAGATTGCGGAAGCAGATGACGTCGACGGTCACAAGATCCTCAGCCACATTTTCGGAAATGAAGAGACCAACGCAGTCAATGACATCGCCAGACAGTCCAACACAGATCCCAAAGACGTTCTGAAAGTTCTGAGCGTTCTGGCTCCGGTTATTCTGAGCAGCCTGAACTCTGTCACATCCGCTACCGCCAATGCCCAGCAGGCCAAGAAGCCGGGTGTTGACCTCAGCGACGGTCTGGATGTATCCGACATCGTCGGTATCTTCCAGGGTACGCAGCAGAGCGGTGTCACAGGTCTGTTAGGCGCACTGCTCGGCGGCAAGGTCGACACAGCAGCACCGCAGGCTGCCAATGACGGTACAGCTCTGTTAGGCTCCCTGCTCTCCCTGATGAACAAATAAAAAAAATTGAATAAAGACATGAAAAAAGCTGGTCACACGTATGTATGTGATCAGCTTTTCATATTCTCCTATAACCTTTTTCCAGTTTGTTTTTGATATTCCTGCCGTTCATTCTGCCGAAACCGAGCGGATATCCGTCCACACAGACCAGCACCCATCCGTCATGACTCTCATCGGCCGTGACTGTCTCCCCGCGCAGATATTTTTCCACCCGGATATCATCTGCCGGGAAACTGATGCACTGATCGAATTCCTCCGGTTTCAATGTAAATGCCAGATGCTGGGAAGGTTCGAAACGGTCGTTTTTCAATGTACCCAGCAGCAGACCGGAACGAATCACACGCACAGATTCATGCTCGAAGTTCTGTTCCGGCAGGAGGTAGATCCTGTCTTTGAGGACTTTCACTACCATATGATCCATATTCATGGAAACGTGATTCATAAACTTTCTGAAAGAAATGTTTTTGATTTTGTCTGTTTTCAGGAGACCGGAGTCTGTTTCTTCACGGTTTCCTTTTTTCTTCAATAGTGCCGCGAAGTGTCCTTCCCCTTTCAGCCGGTGCGGGTACAGCCGCATGCATGCTTTCATATCTTCGCCTATTCCTTCAGCAAACAGCGGACATCTTTCTTCCGGTTCGGCAAGATACAGATCCGGATAATCTTCCAGAACCGCCCGGATTACTTCTTCATCTTCCGACGGATCGAAGGTACAGGTGGAATAGAGAATGGTTCCGCCTTCCTTCAGCATCGATACCGCCGAAGAAAGAATTTCCTTCTGCAGGGCAGGATAATAGTCATTGCCGCGTTCCAGCCAGGAAGTAATCAATGACGGATCACGGCGGAACATGCCTTCTCCCGAACATGGAGCATCGACAAGGATCCTGTCAAAATACACGGGATATTTCTCTGCCAGTTTCCGCAGGTCGCTGCTGATCAGATAGGCATTGCGGATACCGAAACGCTCGCAGTTCTTCAAAGTCGCGTTCTGGCGGGATGCGCTGATATCATTGCTGATCAGAAGACCGGTATTGTTCATTTTCGCCGCCAGAGCAGTTGTCTTACCGCCCGGAGCAGCACAGGCATCCAGTACAATCTCCCCGTCTCTTACATCAAGAAGTGAGGCCGGTGCCATGGCACTGGCTTCCTGGATGTAATACAAGCCGGCATAGTAATACGGATGTGTTCCCGGCCGCACGTCATTCGGAACATAAAAGCCTTCCGCACACCACGGCACCGGTTCCAGTGGAAACGGCGATATCCGTTTGAAGTCTTCGACCGATATCTTTGCTGTATTGACGCGGATGCTGCTGACGGGTTCCAATTCCATAGCCTGCAGATAATCCGCATATTCACTTTTCAAAAGATCCTGCATTTTCCGCAGATAACTGTCCGGTAAATTCATGAAATCATTATATATTAAGTATCTTTTGGAACAAGGCAATCTCTGCTAGAATAATGCAAGATGGAGGAAACGTATGGAAAACACAAATGTACGTCCTGAAACAATGGCAAGAATCACAACCAGGGAACTGGCTGATCAGTTTATCGAAGAACAGGTCGCAGCGATCAGGGAACAGGTCAAAGACGGTAAGGTCCTGCTGGCTCTTTCCGGCGGTGTAGACTCTTCCGTAGTGGCTGCCCTTCTGATCAAGGCAATCGGCCGCAACCTCGTCTGTGTTCACGTCAACCACGGTTTTTTGAGAAAAGGTGAACCGGAACAGGTCATCGAAGTATTCCGCAATCAGATGAATGCCAATCTGATCTATGTCGATGCATCAGACAGATTCATCGATAAGGTTGCCGGTGTCAATGATCCGGAACAGAAGCGTCATATTATCGGCGAAGAATTCATCAAGGTCTTTGATGAAGAAGCCGCCAAGCTGGAAGGCATTCACTTCCTGGGACAGGGAACAATTTATCCGGATATTCTGGAAAGCGAAAAAGGCATCAAGGCACACCACAATGTCGGCGGCCTTCCTGAAGAAATGGAAATGGAACTCGTCGAGCCTGTAAAACTTCTCTATAAGGATGAAGTCAGAGTTGTCGGCAAGGCTCTCGGTCTGCCGGAAAACATGGTCGAAAGACAGCCGTTCCCGGGACCGGGTCTGGCAGTAAGATGTCCTGGTGCAATCACCAGAGACCGTCTGGAAGCACTCCGCGAATCTGATGCAATCCTGCGCGAGGAATTCGCCAACGCCGGCCTGCAGGGCAAGGTATGGCAGTACTTCACGATCGTCCCGGATTTCAAAAGCACCGGCATCAAGGACGGAAAGCGTTCCTTTGAATACTTCGCAGTCATCCGTGCCGTCAATACGACCGATGCAATCGAAGCCACGATCGAAGAACTTCCCTATCCGCTGCTTAAGAAGATCACTGACCGTATTACCCACGAAGTACCGGGTATCAACCGTGTTCTGTATGATCTGACACCGAAGCCGACCGGTACTATTGAATGGGAATAGAGTTTATCCCCCTGCACCCCCGATTATCCTGTTTCATGGAAATAGAATTATCCTGTGGTGATACTAGCATTAATACGATTCATAACCAGACCTTGCATAAAATGTAAGGTCTTTTTAGTTTCTATCAATTAATGAATTAATAGGATTAAATACCCTGCCAATCATTAAAAACACCGATAAATACTGATGTTTCTAGACCTTGCATACACAAGAATAATGCCCAAAAGAAATGCCAAAAGTTTAATGGAATGATCATGTAGGAGAGGGTTTAATGATTGATCATCACCACGGCGGGCATCTCCACCGGAGGATAAATAGAATTCAAAAAAAGGATAAAGGGATTTCCACGGGGACAGAGTGATTAGCATTAAAAGCCCAAAGCGGGCCTATTAGATGCCCAAAACCTCAAGAATTCTAGCATAATCATTATTTAGCTTTTGATTACACTGTTATGCATTTTTATAGATAACAATTATTCCGTACGGATCTGCTTCACATTTAGTAGCATGCGTTCGAATTTCATATAAAACCTTCTTTAGTCCTTTGATTCTGAAAGTGTAATAAATGTGTTTGTTTGATTGCTCTTGTTTTACCGAAGCATCCAGTTCACAATAATATCTCACTTTGTCATATTGAATAATCACATGCTGAATAGGATTGTTTTTCAGAAAGGATTTCAGAGTATCCTTAATATTGCTCTTGGCAATATCGATTTTAATCAGTTGTTTATTGTTTCTTGAAAGAACAGTAGCAATAGATTTCATCGAATCAGCTGGTAAAGGGATTAATAGTATTAATCCTTTATTGTTTAGGTTTTCGGAATAATAGTCCAATTCTGCAAGATATTCTTCTAACAAAAACGGCTTTTTGGGTTTCTTTGAAATGATTTCTTTTGATTGATCCTTGTTTGCGTATTTATCTACCGGATATTTTTGCTTTTTCCATTTACTCGGATCAATTTTGTTTGTGGGAAACAGATGACCATATTTCCCTACTTGCCCTCTAAGTACACTATTGCCGCTTTCTCCACCAGTATACTTTCCTGTTGAGTTCTTATCAGGATTTATATATCCGTATCGTACGCTGGATCCTGAACCGGACGGATTCCATTTGAACTTTACCATGTGCTTTGCTCCTGTTTCATAAACTGCTCAGAATACATTTTCCATACGTCATCCAGCATAAATTGAAGACAGAACTGATTCTTGGTATTGATATATTCCAACATGTAGTCAAAAGCTTCATTAAAACTCTTTTCATTAATATCATTATCTTTCATGTCATATTTTTTGTAATAATTATAAAACGTTTCAATAGCCCTTTTATTGGCTTCATTTTTACAAGCATTCTTAATTAAGAATTCAAATTGCTTAGAAACATACACTATATTTTTTTCTGTAAAATCACAGCATATTCTGTTCAATGAATCATAGAGAAGAATAGAAGGTATGAATGGCAAAGCAATCAAGAAGTGTATCAAGGAATCATAAACATGTTCTCTGACAATTGCTTTCCTTTCGCTCTTATCAGCAATGATTAATTCCAATCCGTTTTCATTTAGTATTCTCAGCAAGTTCTCTATTGTGTAATTTGTGCTTCCATTCTCTATTCTGGAAAGTGTTTTCAATGAAATGCCAGTCCTTTCGGAGAGTTCCATTTGTGTCATCCTGTTTGACTCTCTGCCTCGTGTTAGAATAGTTCCAATCTCAGATTTTGCATCATCCAGATATTCGTTCATCTCTGTTTCCGTCATAGTATCAGCCTCCACCCACACTATAAAACAAGTCATATAATATTTAAACGGTCATATTTGACACGTCATATATGACTTATATCCCTAGCATGCTCACACAATTTACATTGAAATCATCTTATCGCTAATGCTTTGCATCCGTGGTGATATAGCGCAAAGACAAAAACCGATCGTCATAATGCCGATCGGTTGATACGGTATTCCTTATTACCACACTTGTGCGTCAATATCTTTAGCTTCTATTCGTAGATAAATATTTTCCCTTCAAACTGAGTCCATTCGATACTTCGCGCTGCGTATGCAGCAAAAATTACATCATTGTCCAGACTTGTTTCTATTCCTCCATCTGATAAACGCTCATACTTTCGCAATAAATAGAAAAATCTGACTTTCATACCATTAACAATATCCTCCGTAGAGTATGTTTGCTTATCAATAGTTCTTCTTTGAACCATCGTATCATCATCAGTAATTGCAAAATCAAAGTTAGGGTATAGACTCTCATCAAACATATTATCTCTAGTAATTACTTCATGATTATAATCTTCCCATTCAGGACTGTCATAAGGTATTATTTCTCCGAATTCGATTGTTTTCCCGTCAAATGAAGCTCGCACTTTATAAACATCTATAATGCACGCAAAATTAATAACCGATATTTCATCTGTACTTAATTTGTCTTTATATTCATCTTTTAACTTCAGCACCAAATCATATCCGGTTGTAATTGGTTTTCCGAGATCTTCTTCCCTAACTGCATCACCTGGTTTAGCTTCTGTTTCAACAGGAATATAATCATACTCAAAATAATCCTGCCAATTGTCCAGTGTAATTTCTACTTCTTTAATTTCTGGCTCTTTTGATGTTTCGTTCATTTCTGCATCAGATGCGGTTTCTCCTGAAGATGAGCCACAGCCAAATAAAGCTGTTGCCATTATGACAGCTAACGCAGATGTTATTATCCTTTTCATATTATTCTCCTGTTTTATATTTATTATAAAAAAAGTAAAAAGTAGCTTCAAGATTCACCCCCCCTGTGGTGATGAGTGGTGATGAATGAATCCAAAAACAAAAGTGTTTATGTTAGAATGAATCCGCAAGGTTGAATTATTCACTATATCCCCCTGCACCCCCGATTATCCTGTTTCATGGAAATAGAATTATCCTGTGGTGATACTAGCATTAATACGATTCATAACCAGACCTTCAATTGTTACCAAAAGGAAAGTATGCCACTTTAAAGTGCATACTTTTTTTTCCTTTTCCCACCGATAAAATAGCATATAAGAATGTATTGATGAGAGGAGAGAGAGAATGAATAAACCGGGCATTAACATTTGTACACAGTTGCGAAGGAGTCAGCATAATAAACCTATACTTTACAGTGAAGCATTTAAAACAGGAAAGCCCGGTCAATCCGTCCGGTGGCGCTCCTGTCTGTCCGGTATCTCTCAGATATCAGTATCCCCCTTGCAGGCAATGATATAATGAATACAGAGAGGCAGAATATGATCAAAACACATGTAGAGTGTCCTACGGAATATACCGCATCATTGCTGGGAAACAGATGGAAACCTTTGATTCTGAGAGAACTGTTGACCGAACGAAGCGGTATAATGAACTTCGTCGTGCTGTGATCGGTGTTTCTCCCAAAGTGCTGACTGAGAACCTGCGGGATATGGAAGAAGACGGGCTCCTGAACCGCCGGATTTATCCGGAAGTTCCGCCCCGGGTCGAATATACTCTGACGACCAAAGGAGAGGATCTCAGACCGATTATCGAAGCGATGAAAGGTTATGGAGAAAAATACAGCAATGCGGAATAATAATGCAGGTGTCCCGGACATCTGCATTTTGTATAGGAGGAAGAATATGGAACAGAAAGAACGGCTGAACTATCTTGTAAAGGCATTTATCAGCGATTCTGAAGAATACAGCCATCTGCAGCCATCGGGAGATGAAAAGCAGAATAAAGTTCTGCTGCGGTCGCTGATGAATATCCGCATGCCGAAACCCATGGACCCGGAAGTCCTGGGAATACAGGATGATTATCTGCGCCAGAGGAACCGTGAAAACGGCATTGTCGGTGCATCAGACATCAGAACAGTTTCTGCTTCCGGCAGTGATGTCCCCTTTGCGGATACACTTGCTATCTGGCAGGGAGATATCACCAGACTGGAACTGGATGCGATTGTCAACGCCGCCAATTCCCAGATGCTGGGCTGCTTCATTCCCATGCACACATGCATCGACAACTGCATCCATACCTATGCCGGCATCCAGCTGCGGGCAGCCTGCAATCAGGAAATGCGGAAACTGCGCGCTCTTCACGGGAACGATTACGAACAGCCGGTTGCCGTGCCGATGCTGACAGACGGTTATAATCTTCCGGCCGGGAAAGTCATTCACATCGTCGGACCGATCGTAAAAGACCGGCTGACGAAAGAACTGGAGGAAGATCTGGCAGCCTGTTATGCGAACACACTGGACCTGTGTCATGCAAACGGACTGAAGACAGTTGCCTTCTGCTGTCTTTCCACCGGCGTTTTCCGCTTCCCGAAAAAGCGGGCTGCGGAAATTGCCGTTTCGTCAGTCATTCAGTGGCTGACTGATCATCCGGACACGATGGAAAAAATCGTGTTCAATGTTTTCGGAGATGAGGATAAATACTGCTATGAAAAGATACTTTTATAAAGACGGATACCGTCAGTCGATCCACGACGGTCTGAAAGCAGTGCGCGGATTCAGCGGCAGCGCAGTACGGGCAGAAGATGACAGCCGCGAAGCTGTATTACAACTGAAAGACGCCATGCAGAATGCCGATGCGGTTGTGATCGGTGCCGGAGCGGGTCTTTCCACGGCGGCCGGATATATCTATACCGGCGAACGGTTCGAAAAGTACTTCTTTGATTTCATTGCGAAGTATCATTTCACCGATATGTATTCCGGCGGATTCTACCCCTATTCCACGATGGAGGAATTCTGGGGATTCTGGTCCCGCTATATCTGGATCAACCGCTATGCGCCGATTCCTTCCGGTCTGTATGAAAGACTGCTGGAGCTGGTCAAGGACAAGGATTACTTTGTCATCACGACAAACGTGGATCACTGTTTTCAGAGAAGCGGCTTTGATAAGACCCGTCTGTTTTATACGCAGGGTGACTACGGCCTTTTTCAGAGTAGCGATCCTGACGGGGCATCTTACGGAAAGACATACGACAATGAGGAGATCATCCGTAAAATGGTACTTTCACAGGGATTTACGATTGCCGAAGACAACACGCTGATCGTTCCCGAAGACCGGTCGGTTTCCATGAAGGTGACTTCTGAACTGATTCCGTATTGTCCGGACGACGGAAAACCAATGACTACCAATCTGCGGGCTGATGACAATTTCGCGGAAGATGAAGGCTGGCAGAAAGCCTCGCATGCCTATGGTCAATTCCTGGAGAATCACACAAAAGGAAAAGTTCTGTATCTGGAACTCGGGATCGGATCCAATACCCCGGTCATTATCAAATATCCCTTCTGGCAGATGGCAGACGACAATCCCGATGCTGTCTATGCCTGCATCAATTACGGTGAAGCATTCTGCCCCTCGGAACTGAAGGACAAGGCAATCCTGATCAACGGTGATATCAGAGAAATCATTGATCTCCTTCACAGCTGACAGACCAAGTAAAAACAGACCTCACTGAGGTCTGTTTTTTTTAGAGGTCGCTGCTGGGTTCCGTCGGATAGACAATGCCGTCCTTCATGACAAAGGCACAGTCAAGAAGCGCTTTGGAATCATTCAGAAGATCCCTTTTCCAAGCGGAAATGTCCGCATTCTTGCCCTTTTCGATCGTGCCGGTGAAAGCATCGATACCAAGGATTTCGGCATTGGTCTTCGTGGCTGCTTTGAGGATGCGGAACGGTTCCATGCCGCTGCGCATCCAGGCATCATATTCCCAGCCGCTGTCATAGTTCTGGTGGTTGGCTACAAAATCGGTGCCATATCCCAGTTTGATCTTACTGCCGACAATGACTTTCCTGCCGGCGATCAGACGGTCTTTGTACAGTTCCAGCTTGGCCCTGAATTCCGGCTGTTTGTCCTTCAGTTTTTCCGGATCATAGTGCACCGCTTCATCGTACGGACAGAAGGTCGGTACGAGATAGGCTCCCTTGTCGACAAACAGCTGCGCAGTTTCCTCATCCATGAGCGAACCGTGTTCGCAGCCGTCGATTCCCATCTCCAGCATCGTCTTCATCATATCCGGCGCATAGACATGGGCGGTCACGGTCGTGCCGAGTTCGTGGGCGGTACGGATGACAGCTTCCAGTTCGGCATCATTCATCTGTTTCTGCAGCGGTGTGTCGTTCGGTGTGAAAAAGCCGCCTGTAGCCATGATCTTGATGAAGTCGGCACCGTATTTGACCTGTTCCCTGACAGCGTTGACGAAGAAGTCGCTGCCGCTGCCGCAGACCGGTTTCATTGCCTGCAGCAATGAAGCAGCCCGGAAATTGCCGGCATAGCTCTGCGAGGCGTCGCCGTGCGATCCCGGCGTGCATAATGACATCGGTGCGCAGATGATCCTCGCACCAGTGAACATGCCTTCGTTGATGGCGTTGCGGACATCGATGACACCGTAGCCGACGGCGTTGATATTGCCCATATGACGGACACTGGTAAAACCGTGCGACAATGCTTTCTGGGCACACCTGAGAACTGCCAGTGTCTTCATTTCTTCCGAGGTATGGTAGACCTCCTGGCGGATATTATGCCAGTCGCGGTAGTCCATATGCACATGGGCATCGATCATACCCGGTGTCACCGTAGTATTGGAAAGGTCGATTACGTCCGCCCCTTCCGGTATTTCTGTACTTTCCGTGATCTCTTCGATTTTCCCGTTACGGATAAAGATCCGTTTGTTTTCCTGCAGTTCGTCATGTACACCGTCATACAACTTGCCGCAGATCAGTATTGTCAGTCTGCTCATAATGTTTCCTCTTTCGTTTTTGTTTTTCTGTTTAACCGCACAGCCAGACGAAGGACGTTGGCGGCAGTCCGCTGCAGTTCGCCTCTGGTAATGCCGTTTTCCTTTCCGAATGTTTTCAGAAGGCTGCGGTCCGGCTTGTATTTCCTGGCGGTATGTCTCATATCGCCCGGCATCAGCACATCGACCTGGGCCCGCACCCGGTATGCGTTGTTTCTCAGTTCCGGAAATTCGGGACTGCTTGCCCTGCGCATCCACCAGTCAGTGATCACACAGCCGTCATATCCCCATTCTCCGCGCAGGACTGTCGTTACCAGATCGTAATTGTAATGACTCCATACCCCGTTGACCTTGTTGTAGGAAGTCATGATCGTAAGCGGCTTTGCCTCTCTCACGGCAATCTCGAAATTGCGCAGATAGATTTCCCGCAGGGTTCTTTCATCCAGCCGCGAATCATGGGTATTGCGTCTTGTCTCCTGGTTGTTGCAGGCGAAGTGTTTGGGACAGGCGGCTTTTCCTTTGCTCTGAACCCCTTTGATAAAGGCTGCCGCGATCTTTCCGGAAAGCAGCGGATCTTCGGAATAGTATTCGAAGTTTCTGCCGCAAAGCGGATTGCGGTGAATGTTCATGCCCGGTGCCAGAACCACGTCCACATCGCAGCGGATCATCTCTTCGGCAGTTTTGGCACCGATCTGTTCGATCAGTTCCGTATCCCAGGTACAGGCAAGTGCTGTTCCGCAGGGAATCAGCGCGCAGTATTTCTGCAGCCGCAGCCCGGACGGACCGTCGGCAGTGGAAATCGCCGGCACACCTTTCCTCTTCAGACTTGGTGTCACTCCGCCGAACACTCCGGCGTTGCCGGGCGTGCCAAGCACGCTGCTCATCATGCCGTGTCCACGTGTGAGTGCTTCAAGATCCCTGTCACTCAAAGTTCCGATAAACTCTTCCAGAGTCGCCTTTCCTTCGATCACATCTTCAAACGTGATCGCATTATGGTTCTCCGGCAGTTCCGCCGGCATTCTTTCCAGAATTCTTTTACGTAAAGCGGTGCTGTCATTCAGCAGCGGTTCGCACTGTTCAATTGTTTCTCTTTCTTCGATGTGGAAAGACCCGGCCGGTATATCCTCCGCATGGAAGATGTATTCCCCTTCTTCCAGAACGAAAGCATGTTCGCTTTCATCGTAGGAAGCCAGTGATTTATCATCCGCAATGAATTCCAGAATCTCGCTTTCCTGCGGTTTCAGTTCTTTTGTCTTTGCGAAAGCCGCCAGAACCCGCCGCGGTTTGTCAATTCTTCCTTCCGGCAGTAAACACCAGATCAGAACAGCTTTCTTTCCGGAATGTGTTCCGCTATTGACAACTTCCGCTCTGATTACAGTTTTATTGTCTTTGCGGGCAAGGGAAACCGGATTGACGGTGAACTCAGAATAACTCAGACCGTATCCGAAAGGATACAGTACCTTTTCCGGATACCTGTCGAAGTGACGGTAACCGACATAGATACCTTCTTTGTATTCGTTGAATTCCTTATGACCGAAATTATCGCTGCTGGAATAATCTTCATAATTTACAGCGATCGTGTCACTCAGTCTGCCGCTTGGCGATGTCTTTCCGCAAAGCACGTCGGCGACAGCATTGCCGCTTTCCATGCCGCCCTGCCAGACGATCATCAAAGCACTGATTTTCTCTTCATACTGACTTGTCCAGGCCATGTCGATGACATTGCCGATGTTGAGAAGAACAGCTGTTTTCGCAAAGACAGATGTCACCTTGTCCAGCATCTCCATCTCTTCATCTGTCAGATAGTAGCTTCCTTTGGTAAGAGAGTTTTCCCTGTCCTCACCGGCCGCCCTGCCGATGACAACAACAGCTGTATCGCATGTTTTCCGGGCGTTCTGAATGAGTTCTTCAGACAGCCGCATTTCCGGATGGTGTGTCGGCCAGTGTCCCCACCAGCCATCGTCGGCTTTATGACCGCCTTCGTGCGTCCAGATATTGTAGCTGTTAAGAATATACGGATTCAGACGGAATCCAGCTTGGTAAAGACCGTCAACCAGGTTGACCGTATACGGCGCATGGACATCTCCGCCTGATCCGTAGCCGACAAAAAACCAGTCGAACTGGCAGCGGCCGAATACGGCGATTTCCTTTTTCGGATCCAGCGGCAGCACGCCGTCATTCTTCAGCAATACGCAGCTTTCCGCACCTGCCTGACGGATCAGCTGATCAAAACCTTCGGTAATGTTCTTCGTCCCCGAAGCGGATGTTTCTTCCTGCATCAGTCCGTTGCCCATTACCCCGTCAATCACTTTCTGGGCTGCTTTCCCCAGTGTTTTCTTCAACTTTCCCATACGATGTAGTCTTTCCACTCAGCAGGTATTTTTCACAGACAAACCTGCTGTCATTATTGATATTGTACCCTGTCCGGCATGTTTTGTCCGAAAACAGTCGTATACATTTTGATTCTGTATTGTTTTGAAACATCCCATCGTTAACCCTGCCAGCATTTGCTACAATAGCATTCATAAGGAGCTTTCTTTATGAATCTGAAGCAGCTGTTCAATCTGCAGTTTCTGATGTTCGCCGAAATGGCAGCCGGCTATTGTCTCTGCCGCTTCCATGTCCTGAAACCGAAGGACCGGTCCGTCTTTTCCAAAGCCGTGATCTCCCTGTTTCTGCCGGCCAACATCATCGCTTCTTTCGACATGCCGTTAAGCAAAGAAGTCCTGCAGGACTTCCTGCAGATCATTCTCGTTTCCGTATTCATTCATATTTTCTGTATGATCCTGGCTGAACTGCTTTACAGAAACGGCGCGGAAGACCGGAAAAACACTCTCAAGTTCGCGACCGTCTGTTCCAATGCCGGCTATCTCGGCAATGCCGTGGCGGAAGGTGTCTATGGTGAAACCGGTATGCTGTACGGACAGATCTATCTGATCCCGGTGCGTATCGTTCTCTGGTCTGTCGGTGTTTCCTATTTCCAGGGTAAAGCCGATCTGAAAACAACGCTGCGCAAGATCATTACCCATCCCTGCATCATTGCCGTTGCAATCGGTCTGATACGGATGATCTTTCAGATTCCGCTTCCGGATATGATCGACGGAACACTGACAAGTCTTGGCCGCTGTTCGACACCTCTGATCATGATCTTTCTGGGAATGATTCTGGCGGAGTCCGGATTCTCTTCCATGATCACAAAAGAGACGATGAAATATGCCCTGCTGAGACTGCTGATCATACCGGCAGCTGTTCTTGGCGCATGCCTGATCGTTCATATCGACCCGCTTGTGACCGGTCTTTCCGTACTGCTCGCGGCGATGCCGGCAGCCAGCACCACAGCAGTTCTGGCGGAACAGTATGGTGCAGACGTGCGTTTCGCAGCCGATATCGTCGTTTCCAGCACATTGCTTTCGATCGCGGTCCTGCCACTTTGGGCAATTGTTCTGAATACGGTTGGCTGAAAACAGATCAATTAGTTTACAATAGAAACAGAAGAGAGGTTGAACAGTATGGAAATCAAAAAATGGACCTATGAAGAATATCCCGAATTCATCGATAATCGTTTCGAGACTGTCAATACCGACGGCAATGATATCGGTGTTGTCTATCTCAATGACATCGAATATGTGACCATGAACGGCACTCCCCTGCACCTGCAGATCATGATGCCCTACTGCCGCAATCAGATGAAAGGCAGCTATCCCTGCATGGTATATGTCCAGGGAAGCGGCTGGAAAAAACAGCACATCCATGCCGGTGTGCCGCTGCTTTCCAAAATGGCAGCCCGCGGCTACGTTTGCGCGATTGTCGAATACCGTCATTCGGGTATCGCTTCCTTCCCCGCCCCGATCATCGACGCCCTCAATGCCGTGCGCTTCCTGCGCTCGCACGCGGAAGAATACAATATCGATCCGGAACGGATGATCCTGGCCGGTTCTTCTTCCGGCGGCCATACCGCTGTCTATGGCGGATTCAGACATAATGATGACACTGAAGAAAACATGTTCCCGGGTGTATCGGCGGAAGTGTCAGGCATCATCAATTACTACGGTTCCTGCAGTTTCATGTTCGATTACAGCAATCCTTCCACTCCCAACCACCTGAAACCGGACAGCCCGGAAGGTCTGGAAGCCGGCGGTATCGACCTTTCCGAAAACGAAGAGATGAAGCGGGCCATGTCGGCGGAATGCAATATCTTCGAAGACACAAAGATCGCACCGATGCTGATCTTCCACGGCACCAAGGACAGGACCGTGCATCCGGAATGCAGTGTCCGTCTCTATGACCGGATGATCGAAACCGGTCATCAGGCACGACTGGTACTTGTCAAAGGAGCAGATCACGGCGGACCGGATTTCTGGAACGAAGAAATGCTGGCCACTGCCGATGCATTCATGCAGGAATGCTTTAAATAGCGCACACAAAAACCAGAGTTTGAATCAAAACTCTGGTTTTTTTCTTTCCTTATTCTGTTTTCGGCATCAGTTTCTGAGAAACTGACTGATCGAAGAACTGGGTGAACGGTCCCAGACACAATGCGCATAACAGGGTGCCGATGCCAATCAGTCCGCCCATCAGGAAAGCAATCAGGGCACAGAGTGAATCGGTGAAGATACGGCATGCGAAATACGGGAAATGCAGATGATCCCTGAGTCCCAGAGCCAGGTAGTCATACGGTCCGACACCGAGATCCGCAGTCTGATACAGCGAGATACCCAGCGAGATGACAATGACTGCCGGAACCAGCCAGAGCAGCTGGATGATAAAGGAAGAAGGATCGCCGCAGATACCGTTGATCAGCTTGAAGAAGAAATCGACGATGTAGCCAAGCAGGACACCGTTGAGGATCGTGCCGATATTGATATACTTCCTGCCCCAGATCAGTGGGAAAATCAGATAGAAGCAGTTCATCAGCACTGTCACTGTACCAAGAGAAATTCCGGTTCTTTCCGAGATGGTGATATTCAGTGCCGTAAAAGCGTCATTGCCGCAATGAGACTGTTTGAACAGAGCGCAGCCAAGACCAATGATGACCACGCCGAGGAAACAGTAGAATATATTTTTTGCTTTTGGGTTCATTTGTATTTCCCCTTCTGTCTATTGATAATCGTAATAATTGCGCACGCACAGGCTGCCGTCGCGGACAGCGATCTTTCCCATTGCCATAACAGTATCGATTTCAAGATTTCTGTCCAGCATCACCAGATCGGCATCCGATCCGACTTCGATGGTACCTTTACGCGGATACAGCTGCAAGGCCTGGGCAACGTTGGTGGTGATCAGTGTAATGGCATCATTGATCGGCACATCATGATCTGTGATCAGATGACGGACCGTGTCGAACAATGTATCCATCCTTCCGATTCCCATACCGATCAGGTTGCTGTTTTCGTCCCACTGCGGGAAACTGCCGTTGGAGTCGGAACTCAGCGTCATCTGTTCGCGGCGCATGCGGCTCATGGCATTCTTCAGTTTCCGGGCAGTGGCTGCCGTGTCGGTACCGGTTGTGAAATCGGCATAGCCGCCCATTGCCACGAATTCCTCGGCACCGGGATAATTCAGATCGAAGTGCGTCGGCCGGAACTGGGAAACAGGAATATCCGTCGCATGAAGGACACGGATCACATCGCTGTAGCCCTTCTTGCCGCTGCCGGTATGCATATGGACATAGCCGGGTTTCTTCGCCAGCAGACCCGCCGTTCTCGCCTGTGTCGCAAGTCTGGCCAGTTCCTTAGGTGTGATTTCAGAAGAGCGGTGATCGGAAATGGCGACCTTGACACCGATGATCTCATCGATGAAGGCGATATCACGGGCAACCGAACCGGTCAGGGTAATGGATGGATATGCGTAGGAGCCGGTCAGGCACCAGGCGCTCATTCCCTGTTCTCTGAGTGCTTTGGTGCGGGCAACCAGAGTCTCGACGCTCTTGGCATGATGATCGGTGCCAAGCAGGCCGACAACAGAAGTGACACCGCAGCTGACACAATCCGTCATCTGCACTTCCCGGATCAGAGAGGCGAACCCATCTTCACCGCCACCGCCGATAATATGGACATGTTGGTCAATGAAACCGGGAAGAAGGATCTTTCCTTCCGCTTCGATAACTTCCATATCAGGCAGATCCAGCATGAGATGATCGCCGATCTGAACGATCTTGTCATTGCAGACCAGGATGTCCAGATATCCTTTTTCAATCGGTGCATATACATGCGCGTTGCGGATCAGTGTAAACATGCCTCAGACCTCCATCTCATAACCGGTTTCTTCTTTCAGCATCCGGAAGTATCCGTCCCGCAGCTTCATGAAACGTTCCGTGTCCTTGCCGCCCACCGGTTCACCATCCAGCTCGCAGGCGCGGCTGATCAGTTTGCTGGAACTCAGTACGATCAGTTCATCCGCGTCCCTGACTTCATCCATTGTGATCTGCCGGAGATCTCTTGGAATATGCAGTTTCTCGGCAATCGTCATGATGTGGGCACGGGTAATGGACGGCAGGATCAGTTCATCCAGCGGCGGTGCCAGCATCACCCCGTCCTTGAGCAGGACCAGGGAACTGTGGGCACATTCCGTCATGTATTTCCCGCGGTGGAACACAGCTTCCTGACAGCCGTGTTCTTCGGCATACTCAGCAGCCAGGACATTTGGTATCAGATTCAATGTCTTGATGTGGCAGTACTTGAACCGCTTGTCCTCGAAGGAAATCAGTTTCAGCTGCTTCTTCAGATCTGCCCTCAGCGGTGTAACCGTGATCAGCAGTGTTGTCGGTGTTCCTTCCGGCGGGAAAACATGATTGCGCCGGCAGTTGCCGCGCGATGTCTGCCAGTAGACAGCCATCGGCTCTGTGCTTTCCGCTGCCGCGACGCAGCGCTCCAGTTCCGTTTTCAAGGTCTCGCGGTCGCAGTACGGTTCGATCTTCAGCATCTGCATGGAACGGAAAAAGCGGGTCAGATGATCCTCGAGGGCAAACATCTTCCCGTTGTAGGCAGGTGTGAAATCATAGACCCCATCACCAAAGTACAGGGCTCTGTCCTGCATCGGAATCTGCATTTCCTCAAGCTTTCCCAACTGTCCGTTATAATATCCGATTGTTTTCATAATACGTTCCTCTTTACACAAACAATACAATACTTTACATTCTGCTGACAACGGAAAGAACCTCATAGAATTCCTTCAGATGGGCAAGATCCCGGTCCTCTATGATCTGTGTTCCCTGCAGCAGTTCGTCAATGAAGGGATCCCGGAAATAATCCGTGTCCGAAGCGAAGACGATGTAATTGCAGAAAGGTCCGCCTTCGCCGTCTTTTGCCTCATCACATGTTGTATAGGAAAACACGCTTTTCAGTGTCCCCATTTCGTCGAGCATGAAATCAGATTCGTACAGTTCTTCGCTGCCGAGCACATTGGCGGCATATATACCTGTTTCTTTCAGATGATCATGGATCAGTTCAGCTGCTTCCCTGCTCATCAGGTCATAGGCCGGTTCGGATCCGCTGAAGGCATCGTTGATGATAATGTCATACTGTTTCGCACAGGATGACAGATACTCCCTGCCAAAAGCGGCCATGATTTTCAGACGCTCTGCGGCATCAGGAATTTCAGCGTAGAGTTCACGCAGACCGAAGTACTTTTCTGCGGCACTGACTGTCGTTTCATCCGGTTCCAGGACATCGACCTGCAGATTCGGATAAAAACGGATCAGATAAGACGGCAGTGTGTACATCCCGCCGCCGATCACCAGCACGTTTCCCTTTCCGCCAGTCATATCAATTGCCTGCAGAAAAGCGCGGTTATAAGGAAACACAAGTTCGTGCTTATGAGCAGGATCGAGGTAAACCGCTGAATGCATGATATCGCCGTATCCGTAGGCAAGAACTTCCCGGCCTTTCGAATCGGTTCTTTTCGTGATCTGATATTTCTTTTTCATTATCGTCTTCCCTTTTTCGCCGGAATATATGTCACCTGTCCGTTGTCCAGACAATATACGGCAAGGCTGCCACCGAACACACAGCCGCAGTCGATCAGGACATGGCCGTTTTTCTCGATGACCTTTCCCTTTAAAGGTTCCGGGAATGCCAGTGTCGGTGTATGGCCGCTGATGACAATTCTGTCTTCATAGTATCTCTGATCAGGATCGGGACTCCAGAAAATGCATGCGATCAGGTCATAGTCCTGCAGATCTTTATCCGGGTCGAACGGTTCCAGACCGGCATGGACAATGACATACTCTCTGCCGCCTGCTTCCGTTTCCTCGATCAGGGAGAATTCCTCCAGATATTCAAGAATCATTTCCCTTTCGTCTTCGCTGCAGGCGCAGAACTGACGCACTGTCGTTTCCCCGCCGTCATTCATCCAGTTGCGGAACGCTTCCAGGTCTTCCTCCTGCAGGGCGGCAATCGATTCATCGGTGATTTCGACACCGAGCTTGCGCAGCACCTGCAGTGCCATGAATTCATGGTTTCCCAGCAGCGGATAGACATTGGTGCGCATCATCATATCCTGCAGGATGCGGATCGGTTCGGGACCGCGGTCAAGAACATCACCGTCGACATAGAGGATATCGTCATCCGTAAAATTGATTTCTTTCAGGGCCTGCATATACTCTTCATAGCAGCCGTGCAAATCGCTCATGACATATTGCATTCTGGTACCTCCGCATCTATCTGATTAACAGAATTGCCGGCAAAATAACAGTCTTCCATTTTTCCGCAAACATGCTTGTCATAAAAAAACCGGAATCATACGATTCCGGTCAGTCAATGATCACAATGCTTTCAATAACCGGCTGTTCCTCAGGCCTGATGGTGCCGTTGGCATCGGTCGGTCTGGCATCGGCAGCGATTTTCTTGGCAATATCCAGTCCTTCCGTGACATGGCCGAATGCCGCATAGGCGCTGTCCAGATAAACAGCATCGGCAACAGTGATGAAGAACTGGGAAGTCGCGCTGTCAGGATTCTGGGCACGGGCCATGGAAATGACACCTTCGGTATGGGAGATGTTATTCTCGACACCGTTCTGTGAGAACTCGCCCTTGATTTTCTTGTTGGAGCCGCCGGTTCCGGTTCCGGTGGGATCGCCGCCCTGGATCATGAAACCGTCGATGATGCGGTGAAAGGTCAGTCCGTCATAGAAACCGCTCTGTGCCAGTTCGACAAAGTTGGTGACAGTGATCGGCGCTTCATCAGCATCCAGTTCGACCTTGATCACACCGTAGTCCCTGATCGTGATCTC
The DNA here is from genome assembly GCA_902778375.1 of uncultured Erysipelotrichaceae bacterium. Taxonomy (GTDB): domain Bacteria; phylum Bacillota_I; class Bacilli_A; order Erysipelotrichales; family Erysipelotrichaceae; genus Bulleidia. The sequence continues at coordinate 11,031 of CACYXJ010000019.1, read as the reverse complement.
GGCATGATGCATGCCGCTGAGCAGCTGTGTATCGGCTGCTTCCTTTTCTTCAGAAGTCTCTTCTGTCTTCTCTTCCGCAGGCTTTGCTGTGCCGTTTTCTGCTGTCGGCCGGGAACATCCAGTGATCATTAACGCCAGCATGGCAGCCGGCAATAACAGTTTTTTCATCATTTTCCACCTCACAATTTCAGTACGCTGTCAATAACGTATATAATAGTATCATCACTGACCCCTTTATGGGAAAAGATTGGAGCGTCCGTTTTTATGACCTACTACCTGATCAGGGAGATGCTCGAGGAATGCTCTCCGGAAGATATTCAGAAAACAGAGTGGCAGTACGTTGCCGTCCTCAAGCCGGAAGAATACAGAACCGTGAAGGATTCTTTTAACATGGGCATCGACCTGGATCTGAATCTGAACCGCATCAGCGATACCAAGGCGCTGGTCAATTACGATTCCCTGACCGGCACATTCAACATTCCCGATCATGAATGCTTCAGCGACCGCAAGAACAAGGTTGCCTTCGCTCTGGACGAAAAGGGAATTGTCCTGATCGACGAGAGCGATTATACGGAGCGGGTCGTCCGTCAGATCCAGCAGACCAGAAGATGGAAGCTGCCTTCCCTGGAACGTTTTATCTATGACTTCCTCGAGGAAACAATACACAACGATCTTTCCCTTCTGGAATCGATCGAAGAGGAACTGTCCGGCATGGAAAACATGATCATGAAAGGTGATATCAACGAGTATCCGATGTCACTGAACGATATCCGCAGCGATCTTCTTGATATCCACAAACACTATGAACATCTGATCGATGTGGCCAGAGAGTTCGAAGAAAACGAAAACCAGTTCTTCGCCGAGGAAAACCTGCGCTATTTCCGCCTGTTCTCGGAGCGGGTCGAGCGTCTGCAGGATACCGTCAGCCAGCTGCGGGATTACATCGCCCAGCTGCGCGATCTGATTGCCGGCGAACTGAGCATCAAACAGAACAACATTATGACCCTTCTGACTGTGGTCACGACGATCTTCATGCCTTTGACGCTGATTGCCGGCTGGTACGGCATGAACTTTGTCAACATGCCGGAACTGTACTGGCCATGGGGATATCCGGTCGTCATCATTGTCAGTATTCTGATTGTCATCGTTTCCCTGGTCTGGTTCAAAAAGAAAAAATGGCTGTAAGCAAAAGCTCTCCAAAATCAGGAGAGCTTGTTTTTTATGATAATCCAAAGGCAATCAGAATAAGTCTGATCAGCAAGGTCATAAACCAGGCGATGGCACACTGCCAGATCACGGTCAGGAATGCCCGGCCGCTGCCGATTTCCCGGCGGATCGATGCCACGGCTGCCACACACGGTGTATACAGCAGCGAGAATACGAGAATGCTGGCAGCACACAGCGGTGTGATCGCGTTGACGATATTCTCCCCGAACATGACATTCAATGTCGCCACGACACTTTCCTTTGCCATAAAACCGCTGATCAGGGCAGTGACGATACGCCAGTCGCCCATGCCGATCGGTGCGAACAGCGGCTCCAGGAATCCGGCTGTCATCGACATGATGCTTTGGGAAGAATCCGTGACCAGATTGAAATGGACATCGAAACTCTGCAGGAACCAGACAACGATCGTCGCCACAAAGATGACCGAGAATGCCCGGGTCAGGAAGTCGCTTGCCTTTTCCCACAAAAGCCGCAGCACATTTCCCGGTGCCGGCATGCGGTAGTTCGGCAGTTCCATGACAAACGGCACAGCCTCGCCTTTGAACAATGTGTTTTTGAACAGGTATGCGCAGAGTACAGCGGTGCAGATGCCGAGAACATACAGTCCGATCATGATCAGTCCTGCCTGTTCCGGAAAGAAGCGGTTTGCAAAGAATCCATAGATCGGCAGTTTTGCCGTACAGCTCATGAACGGTGTCAGCAGGATCGTCATCATGCGGTCGCGCCGGCTGGGAAGCGTTCTTGTCGCCATGACGGCGGGAACCGTACAGCCGAAACCGATCAGCATCGGTACGATACTGCGGCCGGAAAGTCCGATCTTGCGCAGCAGCTTGTCCATGACAAAGGCGATGCGGGCGAGATACCCGCTGTCCTCCATCATCGAAAGGAAGAAGAACAGTGTGACGACGATCGGCAGGAAGCTGAGCACGCTGCCGACACCTTCGAAAATACCATTGATCACCAGACCATGCACCGCTTCGTTGACGTTCGCCGCAGTCATCCAGGCATCGCAGGAAGCTGCCAGACCTTCGATCACAGCCGCCAGCTGGTCCTGAAGGAAACTGCCGATGACATTGAAGGTCAGCCAGAAGACCATTCCCATGATCAGGATAAAACACGGAAGCGCGGTCCATTTTCCGGTCAGGATCCGGTCGATCTTTTCCGAACGCAGGCGTTCCCTGCTTTCGACCGGTTTGATCACCGTTGCTTTGGTAATACTCTCGATAAAGCGGAAGCGCATCGCCGCCACTGCGGCATTGCGGTCCAGTCCGCCTTCTTTTTCCATCTGGATGACAATGTGTTCCAGCATCTCTGTCTCATTGTCATCAAGGTCCAGTTTCTGCCTGACCAGTTCGTCGTTTTCAAGGATCTTTGTCGCCGCAAAGCGCAGCGGCAGTCCCGCCCTTTCAGCATGGTCCTCGATAATCGCCTGGACGGCATGAATGGCGCGGTGCACGGCTCCGCCGTAATCTTCCTTGCTGCAGAAATCCTGCTGCTTTGGTCTCTCCTGGTACTTTGCGATATGAAGGGCATGCTGGACAAGTTCCTGCACACCTTCGTTGCGGATCGCGGAGATCGGGATGACCGGCACACCGAGCATGTTCTCCATGCCGTTGATATCGACGGCTCCCTTGTTGCCGGTCACTTCGTCCATCATGTTCAGGGCAACGACCATCGGCATATCCATCTCCAGCAGCTGCATCGTCAGATACAGGTTGCGCTCGATATTCGTCGCATCGACAATATTGATGATTGCTTTCGGTTTTTCCTCGATGACAATATTACGGGAAACGATTTCCTCGGCGCTGTACGGCGACATGGAGTAAATACCCGGAAGATCCGTGACCAGAGTGTCGGGATATCCCTTGATAGCACCGTCCTTGCGGTCGACCGTGACACCGGGAAAATTGCCGACATGCTGGTTGGAACCGGTCAGCTGGTTGAACAGTGTTGTCTTGCCGGAATTCTGGTTTCCGACCAGGGCGAATGTCAGCAGTGTTCCGTCCGGCAGCGGATGTTCTTCGCTTGCATCGTGATATCTGCCGCTTTCACCAAGACCTGGATGTTCGCTGCTGATATGAACTTCAGCGTCCGCTTTGACGATGTCGGATTCATCTGCCATGCGGACGGTGATCTGTTCCGCTTCCGCCAGCCGCATTGTCAGCTCATAGCCATGAATGCGGATCTCCATCGGATCGCCCAGCGGAGCCAGTTTTACTACCGTCACATATGCGCCGGGAATGACGCCCATATCCAGAAAATGCTGGCGAAGCGCTCCTGCCCCGCCGACTTCGGTTATGATGCCGCTCTCTCCCGTTTTCAGTTCTTTCAGATTCATATCTGTCTCTTTTCCAGAAACAAGCATATCACAGAAAGTAAGTAGTGTCTAACTTTGTTAGTTATCATTACGTCCATGCTATAATTCCCGTAAGGAAAGGAAATCTGCCATGCGTCTGTTTATTGCCATCCTGCCCGATGAAGATGTCCGCGGCGAGCTGGTAAACGTTCAGAAAAAAATGCGTGACTGCGGTGTAAACGGTGTCTATACCGATCCGTTCAACCTGCATATCACCCTTGCCTATATCGGTGAATATCCGGATACGGAAACGGTCATGGAGGCAATCGAATCTGTCGATTTTGAGCCGTTTGAAATCACCCTTGAACGCACGGGCTTTTTCAAGAAGATCTTTTGGTGCGGCATCAGGGAAAACGAAGAACTGGACCGCTATGTCAGACAACTCAGACGGGCTTTGTCACAACGCGATATTCCCTATGATCCCAAACCGTTCTTCGCCCATGTCACCCTGGTGCGCAAAGCGGATATTCCCCTGCCGCCCGTCAGTCCCCTGCCTTTGAAAATGACGGCGTCGCGTATCTCGCTGATGCGCTCACAAAGGACGGAAAAAGGCATGCTGTATACGGAACTGGACGCGGTCGAAGCAATCAGCGAATAAAAACCGGCAATGCCGGTTTTCTACTTTTCTCATTTATCATTCAAACAGGATGCCGCGCATGCATACCATCGGTTCATTGCGGTCATAGTCCCAGCTGTGATGGGCGTCACCGCGGCAGAAGCGTTTATGCACGCAGCCGCGGCAGGTTTCACTGCTGTCGCTGAGGTCATGACGGAACAGTTCGAAACGGTTTTCCCAGACATCCCGGAAACGGTCGGTTTTTATATTTCCCTGGATCGTTTCCGCTCTTCTTTCAATGTCAAGACATGCGCCGATATCGCCGTTGCTCATGATGCTGGCGGTATACACGCCGGCATTGCACAGCCAGTACCAGTCCCTGACTTCCGCTTCATAATCCAGACCGAGATAGTGGCTGCAGCCGAATTCCAGGGGATAACCCTGTTTTCTTTTGTCACGGATAAAGTCGAAGAGACGGATGTAATCTTCTTTCGTGCACATCAGTTCCGGTCTGTCCAGTGCCCTGCCGATCGGTTCGAGATGAATCACCCGCCACGAATCGATGTCGATCTTGTCCATGATGGCAAACAGTTCGTCCAGTTCATCGATATTCTGGTGGTTGATGACAGTCGTGACCTGTACAGCCTGAAAGGATCCTTCATCGATCAGACACTGGATTCCCTTCATTGCCCTCTCATAGCCGCCTTTCATCCCTCTGAGTCTGTCATGCGTATCCTTCAGTCCGTCGATGGAGACGGAGATCGTGGACATGCCGCATTCAGCCAGACGGTGGGCGACATCATGATCGATCAGAGTGGCATTGCTGGTCATTCCCCAGCGGAATCCCAGTTCGTGGGCATAGGACATGATTTCAAAGAAATCACGGCGCAGCATCGGTTCACCGCCGGTAATGCACAGCTGCATTCTGGAGATGTCAAAATCCTCGCGGACTTCCGCAAGGATTCGTTTGAAATCATCGGCCGTCAGTTCCTCCCTTTTTTCCCGGGTTGCCCGGCTGCCGCAATGAAAACAGTTTTCGTTGCACTGCAGGGTGAATTCCAGAAACAGATGTCTCAGTTCGGGATGACGGTATAGATGTCTTGTATAATCAGCAAGCTGATTGAGATGTTCTTCCTTAATCTTTTTCATCGGCAGGAGCTTCCTCGACGGACGGCGGTGTTTCGCTTTCCTCTTCCGCCGGTTCTTCTTCCTCGATTACCGGCGGTCCGTATACATCCTCGTTCACATTGTTCGAAGGATCATATTCCGGATCATCCGGCGGCGGACCGTAAACCGCAGGAACTTCATTACACCCGGGCAGAAAGACCGCTGTGGCGAGAATCGTGCCGGCAAGGATACTGGAAGCCGTGACGCGGTTGTTTTTTCTTTTCTTCATATTGTTCTCCTAGTTTTCTTCCAGACCGGAGTGGCGTTCGTTTCTTCTGATTGCGACTGCGCCGACCAGTGACAGGATCAGGACAGCCTGGCAGGCAAGAGCCAGCCAGAAATTGACGGTATAGGTGCCAGTCGCATCATACAGCGAGCCGACCAGAGTGGCGCCGACAGCGTTGGCAACACCGCCGACAAAGCTGAGGATCGGATAAGCTGTCGCATAGTATTCCATACCGAAGAGATATCCCGACAGCATCGCGATACCGACGGCACCGACCGCGAAGGCTACGGCATACAGACCTGCGCCGGCAAGCAGTGCCCATTCCTGGGGAACAAACAGCAGAAGCAGGATGCCGAAAATATTGACGGCACTCATGACCAGGATGGATTTGTAAGCGCCGTATCTGTCATTCATCACGCCAAAGGCAAGTTTGGACAGAATGTTGAAAGCCATGGAGAACGACAGCATCATGGCACCGACGGAAGCTGCCTTTCCGAGGGAAACGGCATAGCCGGGGAAATGCTGCGGAACAGCGGCGATGACAGAGATTGCGACCGTGACCAGAATCGCCAGCAGGAACTTCGGATTGAAGAAGTTGAACTGTTTCGGGCGGTCATCGATAACAACGGTTCTTCCCATTTCCCTTTCCTTCAGGAATTCCGCATAACCGAACGGTTCCAGACCGCAGGTCTTCGGCTGGACGGTAAACGGCAGAACAACTGCCGGCAGACAGCAGATCAGAGTGGCAATGGCGACCCATACAAAGCCGGTGCGCCAGCCGGACGCATTAATGATATTGCTGAAAACGGGAGAGAGAAGAACACCCGGCACGCCGCTGAAAGCCATGACAATGCTGGTGAACAGACCGCGTCTGGCAAAGAACCAGTAATTGACCATCATCGTAATCATGACGAAATTGATCAATCCGTTGCCAGCGCCTCTGACGACGCTGAGGATATACATCTGACCCAGACTCGTGCATCTGGAAAGCATGTATGTCGAACCGCACAGCAGCACTGTTGCCGTGATGATAATGATCTTCAGTGTCTGCTCCTTCAGTATTTTCGGAACAAACAGAGCCACGATGGCACCGACGATCGAGCAGATGGTGATAATCATCGCCACACTGCCGCGGCCTACCGCAAGATCTTCGGCAATCGGCGCATAGAAAACACCGGCCGTATTGACAGTGACACCGATGGTAGCCGCCGCCAGACCACACATGGCAATCAGGACAAAAAGATGTTTGGCTTTCATATGATTCTCTCCTTCCCGGAAAAAGGTTCTTTTCTATATTCTACAGTATATCAAATAATCTGTGTTCTCTTTATCTGCAGCAGAAATAAAAAAAGAAGGCTCAGATGAGCCTCCCTTGATTACAGTTCTTCGCCGTTGGAAGCGATGACTTTCTTATACCACTCGAAGGAGTCTTTCTTGCTTCTTTCAAGTGTGCCGGAACCGTCGTTGTTGCGGTCGACATAGATGAAGCCGTAGCGCTTCTTCATCTCGCCGGTCGTGAAGGAGACACAGTCGATGCAGCCCCATGGTGTGTAGCCCATCAGGTCGACACCGTCTTCTTCGACAGCTTTCTTCATCTCGATGATATGGTTGCGGAAATAGTCGATTCTGTACTGGTCGTGGCAGGATCCGTCCTCTTCCTTGACATCGATGGCACCGAAGCCGTTTTCAACGATAAACAGCGGCTTTTCATATCTCTCATAGAAAGCGTTCAGGGCATATCTCAGACCTTCCGGATCGATTGCCCAGCCCCAGTCGGAAGCCTTGATGAACGGGTTGGCAACCGAGTTCGGAGAAGAGCCGTCCAGGGATTTGGAAACATCCTTGTGAACTGTCGAGTCAACAGTGTTGGTCATGTAGTAGGAGAAACCGATATAGTCGACAATTCCATCTGCCAGATCTTTTTTATCCTGCTCGGTGATATCCATTTCCCATCCCTTGTTCTCGAACATCTTCAGGGCATATGCCGGATAATGGCCGCGGCACATGACATCTGACCAGAAGTATCTCTGATGCATCATCTGCTGTGCCAGTACCTGGTCGGCCGGACGGCAGGAGAACGGATAGATCGGAACCATGGCGATCATGCAGCCGATCAGGTTGTCGGGATCGATCTCGTGCCCGATCTTGACCGCTCTTGCGGAAGCGACCAGTTCATATGCACCGCACTGGTACATGGCCTTTTCCGGATCCGGATAAGCACCGAAATGAACACCGGAATTGGTCCATCCAAAGATGTCGTTCTTGTAGTTCATCTGGTTGTTGATTTCGTTGAATGTCATCCAGTATTTGACAGTTCCCTTGTAGTGCTCGAAGCAGACTTTCGCGAATTTCACGAAGAAGTCGATCGTTTTCCGGTTCAGGAAACCGCCGTATTCCTTTGCCAGATGATACGGCATTTCGAAATGGGAAAGTGTGATGACCGGTTCGATATTGTATTTGTGCAGTTCGGCGAAAACATCGTCATAGAATTTCAGACCTTCGGCATCCGGTTCTTCTTCGTCGCCGAGCGGGAAGATACGAGACCAGCCGATCGATGTACGGAAGCACTTGAAACCCATCTCCGCAAAGAGGGCAATGTCTTCCTTGTAACGATGGTAGAAATCGATGCCGACGTGATTGGGATAATACAGGCCTTCCTGAACACCGTCGGTAATGATACGGGCTTTGTCCACGGCACCTGCTGTCATGACATCCGCGACACTCAGCCCTTTTGTCGTGTCCATGACACCGCCTTCAAACTGATGGGCAGCCAATGCTCCGCCCCAAAGGAAATCTTTGCTTAACATGAATTATTTCTCCTGTCTATTAGTTACTTTTATTATACATGCATATCGAAAAAGCACGATGGTTCTTCACCGTGCTTTCGGGTTATTTCTGTCCGTAATATGCGTTTGGTCCGTGCTTGCGCATATAGTGCTTGTCCAGCACATACTGCGCCAGGGAAGCATTCGGATTGAGCAATAAAGTCTTGAGATCCATCTCCGCCACCGTTTCCAGAACGACCGCGTTGTATACGGCATTGGCCGGACTGGTTCCCCAGCAGAACGGACCGTGATTCTTGACGACGATTCCCGGCACAGCCATTGGATCATATCCCAGACCATCGATTGTTTCGATGATCACCTTGCCGGTGTTGCGTTCATATGCTTCTTCCACTTCCGCCCGTGTCAGTTCCCTCGTGCATGGCACGTCGCCGTAGAAATAGTCGGCATGTGTCGTGCCGAGTGCCGGAACCGGAAGACCGGCCTGGGCGAAAGCCACAGCGTGGATGGAATGGGTATGAACGATGCCTTTGATGTTTTCATAACGGCGGTAGAGTTCCAGATGCGTATCGGTGTCGGAGGATGGCTTCCACTTTCCTTCCGCCCGCTCGCCGCTTGCGATATCGACAACCACCATATCGTCCGGACTCATGCCGTCATAGTCCACGCCGGAAGGTTTGATGACCATGTATTTCCGGTCTGCGGAAATGCCGGAGACATTCCCCCAGGTGTAGATGACGATGCCTCTTCTGACAAGTTCAAGATTTGCCTCGCATACTTCTTTCTTCAGTTCCTCAAGCATTTTCCGCCTCCTCGATTCTGGCCCGCAGGAAATCATTGGATTCCCTGATGACCTTCATATAATCCTGGCCGTCCTGGTACCAGAACTCGCCGGTAAACATCCTTACTCCCATATCCAGAGCCTTGCGGATGCAGGGTACATATTCCGTATGGCCGCCGGTACCGTAATTCATGTCGCGGTAGATACCGGGCTGTGTCTCCTTGAGATGGACGGCAAAGGTATGGCCCCTGCCCTTTTCCATGTCTTCCGTGACATCGAGCCCGTACAGCACGGCTGCATTTTTCAGGTTGCCGATATCGGGATACACGCCCAGCCAGGGCGAGCCGCCCTGATTGACATAACGCATGGCTTTTTCAACGGTGTCCATAAACGGTGTTTCCATCGTTTCAAATGCCAGCACTACGCCTTTGGAACCGGCATAATCCGCGGCTTTCTGCAGGTTTTCGGCAAACATTCTTTCCGTCTCTTCGTCGCCTTTCTCGTAATACACATCATAGCCGGCAAGCTGGATGATCGAGATGCCGGCATTGACACAGAAGTCGACTGCCTTGTACATGATTTCCATGCTGCGTCTGCGGACTTCGGGATCTTTCGATCCAAACGGATATTTGCGGTGTCCGCTCAGGCACATGGTGCGGATCGGCGTGCCGCATTTCCTTGCCAGTTCACCGAGCGCGCACTGTTCCTCCGGTGTCATGTTCAGCCGCGAAAGTCTCGCTTTGGTTTCATCGATGCTGATTTCGAAACGGTCAAAGCCGCATTCCTTTGTGATCATGAACATTTCTTCAAAGGACTTGCCGGAAGGAATCGCCTTTTCATACAGTGCCAGTGTATATTCCATCATGCATCCTCCCGCAGCGTGTAGACTGCGATTTCGTCGGTTTCCCGGTTGGCGGCGAGCAGTCTGCTTTCGCCGTCTGCCTCAAAGTACATGCAGTTGGCAGGTCCGCTTCCCTGGTCCAGGAGGGAAACACGGTATTCTCCGTCTTCATAGCAGATCATGATCAGATCTCTGTCCTCCTGGCGGTTGCCTGTAAAGGCGCACCATCTGCCGTTTACCAATGCCCCGTCAATGGCATGGATGAACGGCATTTTCTTATCCAGTTCCCAGACTTTTGCGAATTCAGCGCCCTTCTTTTTATAGATGCTGACAGTGTCGCCATGGAACGGTGAGAGGACGAGAAGTTCACGTTCCCCGTCACCGTCGAAATCCAGATACAGCATGTCGCTGGCTGGTGTTTCCAGCAGACATTCACAATCCCATTCGCCGTCTTTTTCCGCCGGTGGTTCGACCTTGTATACACCGTTTTCCGTTCCGACAACAGCGAACGAACTGCCGTCTTCGTTCCGGTGCACGGCGAAGCCGTGGTTCTTGTACAGACCGCTGACCAGCGGGAACAGTTCCAGTTGATGATCCTGATCATAGCCATGCAGGTCTTCGGGAAGTTCCGCGACCCAGATTCTGCCCGGACATGTCCAGTCATTCTTGAACGCGTGCGCGGATTTAAGCGTGCATGCGATCAGATAATGCCGGCCGCCCCTGTGGAGCACGCCGAAGCGATGCACGAACGGCAGGTCGCACAGGACCTCGGAGCGCCACGCGCCCTCGACCTTGCGGACGTAGACGATCTTCGCCTCCGCAGAATCGTTGGGGGAATAGAAGGCCTGCGTGGCCAGCAGGATCGGCTTGCCCGGCACCTGCGCGACGGTCATGACGCCGCCAGGTCCCTCCCAGAGTGTGTCCGCCATGTTTCCGTCCAGGTCGAAGGTATAGCAGGGGTTGTGCTTTTCCGCCGCAACCACCAGATGCTCCGCGCCGTCATAGGCAAACCGCCCCAGCGCGTAACACTTCTCCAGCTGTCCGATTACTCTCTTTGTCGCTCTCATGGACGTCCTCCTTTGGTTACAGGCAAG
>CACYXJ010000018.1 GCA_902778375.1 uncultured Erysipelotrichaceae bacterium | reverse complement strand
AAACAGTGCAGTTTTCTTTCATTCTGCACTGTTTCTGTAAGAGTTATTTCTTCTTTCCTTCAACGTTTTTGAAAGTGGAAGTTAACTTTTCACTTCAGCCTGAAAACAAAATGAAACAGAAACACTGTTATTCACTTTGGGACAGTGCATCACAGTACCTTACATGATATGATGGTTCATGGTAACAGGAGGCATACGGAAATGAAAAACAGACGTTTACTGGTTACTGCCATGGCGGCGCTTCTCATGATGGCAGGCTGCGGCAGCAAACCTTCAGATAATACAGACAACAGTACAAAACCATCCGAAACTGAACCGGATGACAAGGATACGGCGAAGGATCTCGGACCATTGTTCGAAAGGGGAGTTGTCGACGGCCAGACCTATGTGAATGAATTCTTCGGCATCAAGGCCGAATTCAGCAACGAATGGGTCATCAGCACCGAGGAAGGCCTGGCGACCATGAGCCAGCAGACAAGCGAGAAACTGAACAACGAGACCGCCAAACAGAGCATCGAGGACGGCAGCGCCATTCTTGACTTCTACGGCCAGAGCCCGCGCAGCAGCGAAACGGTCAATGTGTTTATGGAAGATCTCGGCATCGCTTCCGTGACGGCCGACATGCTGATCACCGGCAACAAAGCCGCTGTCAAAAAGGAACTGGAATCCCAGAGCTTCGAAAACGTATCGGTCGAAAAGGGAACCGCGGAATTCCTTGGCGAAGAGGTGCCGTGCCTGGAAATCTCCGCTGTCTATGCCGGTTATGATTTCTATGAGCGCCAGGTATATATCATCAACGGACGCAACGTTGCCAGCATCACCGCTGCCAGCTTCAACAATGACACGACCCAGGCGATTCTCGACATCTTCACAAAGAACTGAGACAAAAAAAGGACTTCGGACCGATGACGGTCTAAAGTCTTTTTCTTATTGATAAATATAATTGTTCAGATAACTGACCAGTTCCTGGGCAGTGCCGTAGAGGTTGCTGCTGATGTCGGAATTGTTCATGCTGATGCAGAACGATGCGTCTTCGGTAAAACCGACGATGTAGGTATGGACTCTGCCGTCGGCGCATTCCGCCGTTCCGGTCTTGGCGCAGACATATCCGTAATTGTATTCGTCAAGGCCGTATCCGACAGCTGTGGAATGCATGATCTCCTTCAGTTTCTCGTCGACCGAGACACTGATGCAGTTGTTCAGTTTTTTCCGGGTATGGGCATAGAGCGGAAGCTTGCCGCTCCTGATCGAATCGACGATATACGGCCGCAGCATTTCGCCGTTGCTGGCGACTGCCTGGGCGATCATGGCCAGATGCAGCGGAGTGATCTCGGTGTTGCCCTGACCGAAGGCCGCCTGGGCCAGGTAGGCCGGGGAGCCGTCGCCGTAGCTGAAACTGGAATGCAGGGTGCCGAGGAAAGGAATTTCGATATCCTGACCGACCAGGAACTGTTCCGCCATGGACTGCAGGGCAGTCTGTCCGACCTTGATGCCAAGATCGGCGAAGTAGCAGTTGACGGAGTTGTTCATGGCAGTCTCAAGATCGAGGTCGCCATAGCTGTAATCGCCGTAGTTGGTAATCGTGAAGTCATCACCTTCCGGCGTGTAGGTTCCGTCGTCATAATAGTAGAACCAGTCCTCGCCAAGATCTTCTTCCTCTGCTTTCTGCAGGGCGGCAGCAGCCGTTATGATCTTGAAGGTACTGCCGGGCGGATCGTTTTCAAATGTTCCGCGGCGGTACTGGGAATCGGGAACATCACTGTAGAGCAGGGTACTGACATCATTGACGTCATAGTCGATGGTGCTCTGGGAAGCAAGACACAGGATCGCACCGCTGTCGTTGTCGATGACAATGACGCTGCCTTCCTGACCGGCCAGCAGGCTTTCCCAGGCAAAGTTCTGCAGTCCCTCATCCACGGTCAGACGGGTCGTCGCGCCGCGGTTGTTCTTGTCGAGGGTGAACATGGAATAACTGCTGGTGTTGCCGCGGATGCCGTAGCGGTTTTCACCGTCGGCACTGACCGAATAGTAGCCGAGCAGCCAGGCGAAACTGTAATTGTCGGGATAATCGGCCGAGATGCCGACTCCGGCATCGCCGCCGCCCATGATCACACTGCCGCTGCGGTCGAGGATCTCGCCCTCGATCATATAGTTTTCGATTGCCTCATAGGTAATGGCGTTCTTCGTCGCTGCGGCATCAGGCTTCATCATCGGTCCGGCAAGATATTTCCAGGCAAACGAGATAATAAACAGCACCGCGACCAGGCAGCCGGCGATTTCCGTCAGGCGGATCCTTGTCAATGAAACATCTCTTTTACGTTCAGACTTCATGGACACCTCCTTCCGGATCGGCATTGTCCTCGGAAAGATGCAGCAGCAGACCGCCGAAACAGAAGACAATGGACTGGTAGGTGAAACCGCGGGACAGGAAGGGGATCGGCAGACCGGCAAGCGGTATGACATTGCAGGAGCCAAGGATCACAAACATCGCCTGGGCAAACAGCATGACCGTGATGCCGTAGACGACAACCGCGTCCTGGCGGTTTTTCTTCAGCAGCGAAACACTCAGCTCGCCGCCGGAGAACAGAATCTGGGCAAACAGCAGAACTGCCAGAAAACCGATCGGCAGACCGAAGGAATTGACCAGCGAAATAAAGGCCATGTCGGAATCCGGAACCGGAATTTCCACGAAATTGACCGTGTTGCCGAAGAAACCAGACATCCATAGCGCTCTTTTTCCCTGCAGCAGCTGATAGCCGGCACCATAGGGATCATTGACCAGATTGGCGGTAATGGAAAACCGCAGATAGACCTTCTTTACGATCGGCCAGATCAAGGCCGTGAAGGAATTCAGGGTTCCGGCTTCGGCATACGGCAGAAGGATCTTGTAAAGCATATAGGCGCCTGCCAGCAGGACGATTGTCGTGATGAAAACAGTCAGAAGATAGACCCGTTTCATTTTGCTGTGAGGCAGGAAGATATACAGCACCGAGAGATGCAGCCCGTAGAGGATGAAGAACGAACCAAGCTCATGGATCAGAACCGATCCGACCAGGTTCATCAGAAAGAACAGGGTGGAAATGGTCAGAATGCTGCGGTCGTCACGCTTGTTTTTCACCGAGAACAGGGCGCTGTAGAACATGACAGCCGCGACCTTGATGAAGTCGGTCAGCTGAACAGTCAGATTTCCGATCGTGAACCACGCTGTCGTGCCGTTGCCGTTGGCGTCGATGCCGTTGATCATCAGAACGATATAGACAGCCGCCGCCAGGGCGAACATCAGCCATATCGTAAAGGACTTGTTCAAAAGCAGCCGGAACAGATGGTAGAACGCCACAAAGGCGACCGCGATGGCCAGGGAAATGGCGTATTTGATGGCGCTGTACGGCGCCCCGACCGGATGATAGACATATTCGATCGTGATCTGCAGGGCGATGCCCATCGAGGCAAGACACGTCATCGCCGTGAACAGTTTCATGTCGCTGCCGCGGTTATAGGCATAGGTGCCAAGGGCGGCCGTGACAAACAGCATCGGGACCATGGCGTACAGATAGGTGATCGCCGCGTTGCGGGAACGCAGAAAGACCAGTGCTCCCAGAACAAACTGCAGGATCACCGGCAGGATAATATATATGGCTCCGGAATTCTGGACTTCCTCCTCTTCCGCGAGTTCCTCTTCGATTTCAGGCTCTTCTTTTTTTCTGAAAAACATTGTTTTCTCCTGATATTAACTTAGAATAGCATTTTCCCGATGATTCGCAACTTTTGTAAACGTTTTCGTTCACAAATCAGGCAATTTGATAGACAATAACTGTAATGAAAACACAGGAAAAAACAGGAATCCGGGCGGTTTTTCTCGATATGGACAACACCGTCTTCTCGCACCGGACAAATTCCATTCCTGTTTCCGCAGAGAAAGCCATCGCCGCCTTGCGGGAAAAGGGTATCCTTGTGTTTATCGCCACCGGCCGGCATGTGCAGGAACTGAAATGGATGAACCTGTACGGTTTTCCCGCCGACGGATGGATTACAGTCAACGGTGCTTATTGTTATAATGATAAAGGAAGTTATTACAATGAGCCGGTCAGCCGGGAAGACCTGGCTGTTCTCTATGACAATCTGAAACGCGATCCCTTTCCCTGCATGTTCATGGATGAGCAGACCATATTTATTAATATGGATGATGAAAGGGTACGCAGATCCCAGGAAGAGATCCATACCCCGATGCCGGAGATCGCAGATCCGGAAAGAATCCTGAACAGCGATATCTTCATGCTCGTGCCGTATGCCGAGGAAAGCATCTGGCATCCGGTACAGCAGCGCATGAAGCATATCAGCGCCACCCGCTGGACCGATCTGGCGGTGGATGTATACAGCGATCAGTGCGGCAAGGACAGGGGCGTAGAGGAAACCTGCCGGCATTACGGACTGAAGAAGGAAGAAACGCTGGCCGTCGGCGACGGTCCAAACGACGCGGTTCTTCTGGAAGCCTGCGGATACAAAGCGGCAATGGGCAATGCCGTAAAGGAACTGAAAGAACTGGCAGACTATGTCAGTACGGATATCGATGAAGAAGGTCTGAGGAATGTCTTCGTGCATTACGGACTGCTGGAGGAATGAACATAATGAAAACATATTTCGGAACCACTGCCGACGGGAAGGAAGTCAGTCTCTATACCCTGGAGAACGACAACGTTCAGATTACCGTGAGCGACTACGGCGCGACGCTTGTATCCTTCGTGGACAAAAAGACGGGAATCGATGCTGTTCTCGGATATGACACCCTGGAAGGGTATGTCAATCAGCAGGGCAGCTATCTCGGCGCTTCCGTCGGCCGTACGGCGAACCGCATCGGCAAGGGCGAATTCACCCTGAATGACAAAACCTATCATCTGGCTGTGAACAACAACGGCAACAGCCTGCACGGCGGCATCGTCGGATTCGACAAAAAAGTCTTCGATACCGAAGAAAGCGAAAACGAAATCATCTTCCGCACTGTCTCACCGGACATGGAGGAAGGCTATCCCGGCACACTCAATGTCGAGATCCGCTATACGCTGCTTTCCGACGGTTTTGAAATCACCGCATCCGGCAGCTGCGACCAGGATACGCTGTTTGCCTATACCAATCATTCCTATTTTAATCTGGACGGTGAAGGCAGCGCCCTTGAACATGTCATCGAGATTCCCGCTGACCGCTACGGTCTTTCCGATGAAAACGGTATGATGCGGGAACAGCTGGCATATGTCGACGACACACCGTTCGATTTCCGTACTGCCAAGCCGCTCGGTCAGGATATCGGAGCCGACGACGAACAGATCAGACTGGCAAACGGCTACGATCATTTCTACGAGATCAAAGGCGAAGGCATGCGCCGGATGGCAGTCTGCAGAGGCAAGCAGCTGCAGCTGACGATGGAAAGCGATTTCCCCGGTTTCCATCTCTATTCCGCCAACTTCCTGTATGGCGACACCGGCAAGAAAGGGCAGGTCTATCCGCCCCGCAGCGCCGTCTGCTTCGAAGCCGAATATTATCCCAACGCCATCAACTACGGACCGTCGTTTGTCAAACCGATCGTCAGGGCTGGAACAGCACTGTGCAATCATATCCGCTATCATCTGAATGAATACAGGGATCAGGAATCAATCTGACAGGAGGACTATCTATGAGAACCTGGACACGCAAAGAAAAGTACAGAACAATTTCTCCGGACGACCGCTATGAACTGCAGAATCTTCATGAGCGCATCGCCCAGTCACGCTGGCGTTCGACATTTCATGTTCAGCCTGTCACCGGCCTGATGAACGATCCCAACGGTTTCAGCTGGTTTGACGGCAAATGGCATCTGTACTATCAGTGGTTCCCGTTCGGGGCAGTGCATGGCCTGAAGCACTGGTACCATGTGGAAAGCGAAGACCTTGCCGTATGGGAAAACAAGGGCCTTGCCATGAAGCCGGACATCCTGTATGACAACTACGGATGCTACAGCGGCAGTGCCTTCATTGAAGACGGAACGATGTATTTCGCCTATACCGGCAACAACAAGGACGTCTTCGGCCAGAGACACCCGTATCAGGTGCTGGCCTGGATCGATGAAAAGGGTGAACTGCAGAAGCTCGACCACCCGCTGCTCACCCAGCCGGAAGGCTATACCGAACATTTCCGCGACCCGAAACTGTTCACGCATGATGGCAAATACTATATTCTGGTCGGCGCCCAGGACACCCAGGAACACGGCAGGTTCCTCCTTTACTCCTCCGATCAGCTGAAGCAGGGCTGGAAGCTGGAAGGCGAACTGAAAGTACGCGGCTATGATCATTTCGGCTTCATGGTAGAATGTCCGGATATCGAAAAGATCGGCGACGACTGGCTGCTGCTGTTCTCGCCCCAGGGCCTGGAAGCGGAAGGCGAACTGTACAACAACAAATACAACAATGTCTATTTCGTCGGCCGGATGGACTTCGAAAACCTCGAGTTCGTACCCAACGGACCGTTCAGGGAACTTGACCGCGGCTTCGACTTCTATGCCGCCCAGTGTGCCTTGCAGAACCAGTATGAAAACAAAGCTGTGCTGGCGGGCTGGTTCGGCGCTGCCGACTACACATATCCCGCAACCGACGAGGAAGAGTGGTCCGGTCTGCAGACGCTGGCCAGGGAGCTGACGATCGAAGACGGCAAGCTGATTCAGAAACCGGCAAAGGCACTGAAACAGCTGCGTGGCAGAAAACTGTTCGAAGCCAGGGACGGCTCGATCGTATCCGATTCGATGCACGGCCTGATGCCGCAGACAGCCATCATGCGTCTGGATGATCCCGACAGCGAATCCATCGAACTGAATCTCTTCGCCCGCTCCCGTAAAAACGGCTTCGCCATCACCTATGACAAGTTCCGCCGCCGTCTGGTCGTGGAAAGAGGCGATCTGGAGAACCAGTGCAACGAGGAATTCGGCAGCACCCGCACCGTGACGCTGGAAGACGGACTGAAGAGTCTGGAAATCTATGTCGACCGCAGCAGCGTCGAGGTCTTCGTCAATGACGGCGAGTATGTACTGTCGTCCCGCATCTTCCCGACAGCCGGGGAAAACCTGATCCGCATGGGCGGCAAGAATATCGATCTTGTCATCTATGAGGCGGTGCCGGCAGTAGAGGACTCATTCGTATTATAAAAACAGGGCAGAGAAATCTGCCTTTTCCTGACTGCGGATTCTCTGCTAGTATGAATAGGACAAAGGAGCCTGTTTATGATCAGAAGAGCTGAAGAAAAAGATATCCCGCGGATCATGGACCTGCTGTCGCAGGTGCTCGAGATCCATGCCGCACTGCGTCCCGACCTGTTTATTCCCGGTACCCGCAAGTATACGGAAGAACAGCTGAAGGAACTGATCGCGGACGACCAGAGACCGGTCTATGTCTGGACGGACGAAAACGGAACGGTCATGGGCTATGCCTTCTGCATCATGCACGAACCGATTGAAAGTCCCAACATGGTTCCGCACCGGATGCTGTACATCGACGACCTGTGCGTGGATGAAAACTGCCGCGGCAGACATGTCGGTCAGGAGCTGTTCGACTTCGTCAAAGAGGAGGCGAAAAGAACAGGCTGCCATCATCTCACATTGAATGTCTGGGAGGGAAACGACAGCGCCCGCAGATTCTACGAAAAACAGGGACTGACAGTTCAGAAAACGGTCATGGAAATGATCGTCGGATAACAAAAAAAGGATCTCGCGGAGATCCTTTATTGTTTTCTCTCGTCCGTGAAGCAGACAATTCCCAGGAATCCGGGACCGACATGACAGCCGATGACCGGACCGAGTTCGTAAATCGAGACCGGTGTTTCTTCCGGCAGCTGTTCCTTCAGGGATTCCATGAATTTCACGGCATCCTCAGGACAGTCGCTGTGGGTGATGACGAATTCGTTGTTTTCCTTACGCGCGTTCTTCAGTGTATCCTCAAGCAGCTGGTGCGTCGCTTTCTTGCGGCCGTGAACCTTGGCGTAGGCGACCAGAGTTCCGTCATCGGGAATATAGATCAGCGGCTTGATTGCCAGCAGCGTGCCGACGATCGCCGAAGCGTTGGACAGACGTCCGCCATGGCGCAGCCACTGCAGATCGTCGATCATGAAACGGTGGGCGATCTTCATCTTGTTGGCTTCGATCCATGCCGTTACTTCGTCAGCCGTCTTTCCGTCTTCCTTCATTGCCACAGCCTTGCGGACCAGCAGTCCGAGACCAATCGTAATGCAGCGGGTGTCGATAATGCGGACATCGGCTGCCGGCATTTCCTCTTTCAGCTGCTCAAGAGCGTTGAGGGAATTGCCGTAGGAACTGGAGATGGCCTTGTCCATATCCAGGAAGATGACGGTTTTGCCGTCTTCCGCCAGATTGCGGAAGAATTCATAGTAGGCATATGTCGTGATCTGCGAAGTGTTCGGGAAGATCCCATCCCGCATCGCCTTGAAGATCTTTCGCTTGGCAGCGTCGGTGCAGTTGTCCTCGCTGACTGATCCTTCGATCTCGAAAGTATAGGAAATGACCGGAACGTTATGTTCCTGAAGCCATGCCTGATCCAGATCACAGGTTGAAGCGGTCGCAATCACGTAGTCCTTCATCATATCTCCTTTTCTTCCGAGTGCCCGTAGCAGTCATCATTGTAAGGGATAAACCGTTTTAAAACAATATCAACAGAAAAAAAAGCTCCGCTTACTGCGGAACTTTCTTCGCTCTTGTTTTGATCACGTCGATCAGTTCTTTCAATGTTTCCGACCGCTCGCTGCCGCGGCGCAGGGCAAAGACGACTTCCAGGGTGCTGCGGGGGTCCAGCGGCACAGCCACGATGCCCGGCTGGGAAGCGACCATCAGGGTCGATACCGGCAGAAGGGCGACACCTTCCCTGGCGGCGACCGCCGGCAGGATCTGGTCGACTTCGGATGTGCGGACATTCTCGGTTGAAATATGATTGTCCTTCAGCAGTTTCCAGGCCTGCGCATATGAGGAGGTATAGGGGGAATTCAGATAGAAGAATTCATTTTTCAGGTCGGTGATATGCACGGACGGGTCCTTGGCATAGCGGTGGCCTTCCCAGAGAATGGCCATCATCTCGTCGGAAGCCAGACGGTAATTCTCGGTCCGCATGCCGGCCAGCATATTCTTGCGGATGATAATGGCATCGTAGTAATCGTCAGCGAGACCGTCGATCAGATTGCGTCCGTCGGTTTCCTCCATCCGGATGTTAATACCTTCATGTTCATCGATAAAGCGGTTGAACACACGGTTCAGACGGTACTGTTTCAGGAGCGGCAGGGTGCCGATGATCAGCTGCTGCTCGTCCTTGTCGCGGAATCTGTCCATGCTGCGCAGTACTTTGTGATATTGCTTGATCAGCGGTGCGGACTGGCGGAAGAGGGCTTTTCCGGCATCGGTCATGACACCGCTGTTTGTGCCTTCACGCAGAAACAGCAGGGAACCGAACTCCTCCTCGAGACGCAGGATCTCCGGTGCCGCCGAGGAATTGAAGCGGTGCGGTTCACCGGTCGATGTGAAAAAGATTTCACTTTGCGCAGTCGCAACAAAAACTTCCAGATCTTCTATTTTCATGATAATATGCTCCGTTGTTTTCAATATTATATCATGTTTTGCTTTCAATTATATATGATGGAGTCAGACAAACGCATATGGCGGTGCACTGTCATCATATCGCGGAGGAAATCAGTATATAATGAAAAAAGAAACCGGATGCCCGCAGGCTGCCGGTATGTTTCTTTGTGCCGGGCATTTCCGGTACATGAATAAACAGTTTTAATAATAAGGAGGATTTATGCGTTACATCAGGTTTGGATCATCAGAACAGCCGGTTTCCGTGATTGGTGCCGGATCAATGCGCATCGCGGGAATGGACGAACAGGCAGCTGATACTTTCATGAAGACAGCGATGGACAGCGGCATCAACTTCTTCGACCATGCCGATATCTACGGCGGTGGAAAGAGCGAGGAAGTGCTCGGCCGTTTCCTGGCTGCCAATCCGGGAATCAGGGAAAAGATCTTCATTCAGTCCAAGTGCGGCATCCGCCAGGGATTCTTCGATTTCTCGGAAGAGTACATCGTGAAATCGGTCGAAGGCATTCTCGGACGTCTGCAGACAGATCATCTCGATTCGCTGCTGCTGCACCGTCCCGATGCCCTGATGGAGCCGGAGGAAGTCGCTTCCGCCTTCGATAAACTGTATAAAGAAGGCAAGGTCAGAAACTTCGGTGTTTCCAATATGAACCCGATGCAGATGGAACTGCTGAAGACGAAGGTCACATATCCGCTTGTCTGCAATCAGGTGCAGATGAGTGTCGCCCACACGCCGATGCTCGATGCCGGATTCAATGTGAACATGGGAATCGACGCCGGCATCAACAGAGACGGAAGCGTTCTGGAATACTGCCGCATCAACGACATGGTCGTGCAGACCTGGTCGCCGCTGCAGGTCGGCTACTTCACAGGAACATTCCTGAACAACGAAAACTACAGTGATCTCAACCGCGAACTGGCAGCACTTGCCGATAAATATGAAGTCGGCGCCGATACGATCGCCTATGCGTGGCTGCTGAGATATCCGGCCCGCATGCAGGTCATCACCGGAACCACATCTCCGGATCATCTGCGTTCCGCCGCGGCCGCCGGCGATGTCGTGCTCAGCCGCGAGGAATGGTATGCGCTGTACCGCGCTGCCGGCAACAGACTGCCGTAATCAAAGAAAGAGGGAAAAATGAATCTGAACGAAAAACTGCAAAAGTACAATGACTGGGTGTTCCGCATGTCCGCCTACCGGATGGCGCTGTCCATCATTGCCATCGACAAACTGACGGTCGCTCCCGAAGCCGGAGCCGACTACCGCGACAAGCGCACGGCGTTTCTTGCCGGCGAACTGTTCTCGGTCGAGACCGATCCGGAAATGGAACAGCTTCTGAAAGAACTGCTTACGGAAGAAGGTCTGGATGAAGAAACAAAAAGAGCGGTGAAACTGTACGCGAAAATGGTACATGACACCGTATGCATTCCCAAGGATGAATTTGTCGCTTCCGAGGAACTGATGAATGCCTCCTACAACGCCTGGCTGGAAGCCAAGATGAAGAATGACTACAGCATCTTCGAACCGTATCTGAAACAGATCATCGAAGTCATGAAGAAGCGCTATGAATACCGCGGTGTCGACATGCCTTTATATGATCAGATGCTGGACGATTACGAGCCGGGTATGAACCGGGAGAAATACGACGCTTTCTTCGATGCCCTGAAGACACGTCTGGTACCGCTGATCAAAAAGGTCACGGAAGCGGAACAGATCGACGAATCCTTCCTGCATCTGGAATATGACCCGGCGGAACAGAAAAAATACATGGACCGGATCCTTGCCTATCTGCACTTCGATCCGTCCTGGGGATACCAGAACGAAACCGAACACCCGTTTACCGACGGCACATGTTCCAACGACATGCGGACAACGACCAAGTATCTGAAGAACAACGTCGTTTCCGCCATTCTTTCCACCGTTCATGAAGTCGGACATGCGACTTACCAGCATGACGTCGACGAGCGCTATGACGGAACGATCCTGGCAGCCGGCATTTCCTCCGGCATGCATGAATCGCAGTCCCGTCTGTTCGAAAACTATCTGGCAAGGACGAAGGCATTCTGGGAGTGCAATTATCCGTCCCTGCAGAAACAGTTCCCCGAACAGCTTGGAAATGTCAGCCTTGACCAGTTTGTGGATGCCCTCAATGTCGCCAAGCCGTCCCTGATCCGCACGGAAGCGGACGAACTGACATACCCGATGCACATCCTCATCCGTTATGAAATCGAGAAGGGACTCTTCGACGGTTCCATTTCCACCGAAGGACTCGATAAGACATGGGATGATATGTATGAGAAGTATCTCGGCGTCCGTCCGCAGACCGCATCAGCCGGCATCCTGCAGGATGTCCACTGGTCCGGCGGCAGTTTCGGCTACTTCCCGACATATGCCCTGGGCAGTGCCTTCGCCGCCCAGTTTGTCAGAAAGATGCGGCAGGAGATCGATGTCGACGAAGCTCTGCGCAGCGGACACTTCGAGACATGCGTGAACTGGCTGAAGGAACACATCCATAAATACGGATGTCTCTATGACGCCGATGACATCATGAAGATGGCGACCGGTGAGGAATTCAATGTGAACTACTATATTGAGTATCTGGAAGACAAATATACGAAACTGTACCATCTCAAATGATTTTCCGGCCCCGCAAGGGGCTTTTTTCTCTGTCTGCTTTCCTAAATCGATGATCAATAATATAATAGGAATGTTTTGGAGAACATGTATGAGTGAAGAAAGATCTTCAAAAGTTAAAAAGTCGATTATTCTGAGCGGTCTGGTCGGGACCGGCGGACTGTTTGTGGCCAAGGCTCTGGGCCTGGTCTATTCCATTCCGTTCTCCGCCATTCTGCAGTCAGATGCGTATATGAGCTATTACGGAACCGCCTACCGTATCTACAGTTACATCCTGAATGTATTTACGGCCGGCTTCCCGTTTGCGATATCGACCCTGGTTGCCCGCTATACCGTGGCGAAGGACAGCAAAGCCCTGAAAACGATCAAGAAGATTTCGCTTGCGGCGATGCTGATCACCGGCACGGCAGGCATGCTGCTGATGATCCTGTTCTCGGGCATGCTGGCGAATCTGATCGCCCCGGGCGAAGACGTGACGATCATGGCGACGGTGCTGAGGGTTCTGGCAATGGCCATCTTCTTCGTGCCGCTGCTGTCCGCGTTCCGCGGCTTCTACCAGGGGCGCAGGGAAATGCAGGAATATGCCTTCTCGCAGGCATTCGAGCAGCTGTTCCGTGTCGCATTCCTGCTCAGCACTGCCTATCTGGCTGTGTATGTGATGGGGAAGGAGAGGAAGATCGCCCTGTATCTGGCCGTTCTGTCCACTTCCGTGGCGGCGGTTGCCGGTCTCCTGCAGATCTTCGTCTTCGACCGGAAGAAGTATCCTGAGATCCTGAAAGAGGCAGAGGAACAGACAGCGGAAACAAAGCCGCAGAACATTCTCGTCAGGGAATTCATCGCCCTTGCCGTTCCGTATCTGCTGGTCGCGATCCTCGGCTATGCGGACGATATCTTCAATTCCGTCATCCTGCCGATCGGTCTGCGCATGCACGGCTACACGCAGTCGGAAATGAATGTCATTCTCTCAGCGTTCAACTATGTCGGCACCAAGCTGACAGCGATACCGATGATCCTGGCACCCGGTTTCACCTCGGCCCTGATTCCGCATATCGCCACGTCGCTGGCGGAAAAGGACAATCAGAAAGTCGCAAGCAACATCTACGACTGTCTCGATACCGTTCTGTTTGTCGGCCTGCCGGTCGCGTTTGCCATCTTCCTCTATGCTGAAGACGCCTATCAGATCCTGTTCTACACCCAGGATGTCGCCGCTTCCAGCGGGGTCATCCGCTGGATCTGGATCGAAGGCTTCATGGGTACGATCGCTCCGATCGTCACCAATATCATGATGACCCTCGGTCTGCGCAAGAGCGTATTGAAACGGCTGGCCATCACCCTGATCATCAAGGCCGCCATCATGATCCCGCTGATCATGTGGCTGGGCTATCCGGGTACGATCCTGGCAACCCTGATCTCCTACGGCTATCTGGTATTTGCCAATCTGCATGAGATTCACCAGGCCTTCGACATCAGTTTCCGCAAGGTCGCGGTTATTCTGCTGCGGGTCGTGATCGCCACCATCGTCATGGCAGGGATATGCTTCGGTCTCAAGGCCATCGGCCTGAATTCCGTCGGAACCGGAAGACTGCTGGGACTTGCCAAAGTGTTCGTGAACCTGTGCATGACTTTCGGAGTCTATCTGCTGGTGACATACGCAATGAAAGTGCCGCAGATGGTATTCCATCGTAAATTCACCCTGAAACGCATCGGAAGAAAGGGAAAATAAACAATCAGACGCCTGCCGGAAACGCAGGCGTTTTTATGTACAGTGGCAACTTGACAGTAAGTGTTAGTAAGAGTAAACTAACTAATAGTTAGATTGAACTAACATTTTGCAACGTGAGCAATAGGAGGAATCAATGATGCCGCTGGTATTTGCAGACAAAGGTAAAAAATTACAGATTGTGCAGATCAAAGGCAATGCGGAAACAAAACAGCATCTTGCCGATCTTGGTTTTACTGTCGGAGGCGATATTACTGTCATCTCGGAATCGGGCGGCAGTCTGATCGTCAGCGTAAAGGAATCTCGGGTTGCACTCGGTCGTGACATGGCCGTGAAAATCATGGTTTAGGAGGGGAAAAATGAATACATTGAGAGATGCGGCAATCGGTTCGACTGTCAAGGTTGTCAAGCTCCATGGTGAAGGCGCGGTCAAGCGCAGGATCATGGACATGGGCATTACAAAAGGGGTTGAAGTATATGTCCGCAAAGTAGCGCCGCTGGGCGATCCGATCGAGATCACAGTACGCGGATATGAGCTTTCTGTCCGCAAGGCGGACGCGGCCATGGTTGAAGTGGCTTAAGACAGAAAAGAGGAAGAAATGGCTGATAAGAAAATTACGATTGCCCTTGCCGGCAATCCGAACAGCGGTAAGACAACACTGTTCAACACCCTGACCGGTTCCAATCAGTTTGTCGGAAACTGGCCGGGCGTTACCGTAGAAAAGAAGGAAGGCCGTCTGAAGAAACATGACGATGTCATGATTGAAGACCTTCCCGGTATTTACTCGCTTTCACCGTATACGATGGAGGAAGTTGTATCGAGAAACTTCCTGATCGACGAAAATCCGGATGCGATCCTGAATATCGTCGACGGAACGAACCTGGAAAGAAACCTGTATCTGACCACACAGCTGGCGGAACTGGGAATCCCGATGGTCGTCGCTGTCAACATGCTCGACCTGGTCGAGAAGAACGGTGACACGATCAACCTGGAAAAACTCAGCAAGGTTCTCGACTGCCCGGTCGTCGCGATTTCCGCCCTGAAAGGCACGAATGTCAGCGAAGCAGCCGAAAAGGCAGTCGCTGCCGCCAGAAGCGGCAAGGCACCCACACCGGCGAAATTCAGCGACATGGTGGAAACAGCGCTGCAGAAGATCGAAGCGACGCTCAGCGGTGTCAAAGACAGTCTGAAACGCTGGTATGCCGTCAAGCTGTTTGAAAGAGACGACAAGGTCATGGCGAGAATCCAGCCTGACAGTTCCGTCAGCGAGATCATCAAAGCTGTTGAAACAGCCGCTGATGACGATTCGGAATCCATCATTACCAACGAGCGCTATGAATTCATTACCAACAGCCTGCACGGTGTCTATTCGAAAAAAGGAGCCGGCGAACTGTCCGTCTCCGACCGGATCGACAGAATCGTTACCAACCGCTGGCTGGCACTGCCAATCTTCGCGCTTGTCATGTGGCTTGTCTATTACGTATCTATCTCCACTGTCGGTACCGCAGCTACCGACTGGGTCAACGACGGTGTCTTCGGAGACGGCTTCTTCCTGTTCGGCAACGGCCGCGAGCAGTATGACGAGGCAATGACTTCCTATTATGCCGAGAATATCTGGACCGATGAAGTCGTCGCCAATGTCGACAAGGCTGTCGAGGCAGGCATTCCGGGTGCCGACGAGATCCAGGCGGCAATCGCCGACGAAGACTACGGCGCATTCGATGAAGCATACGGCTTCTACGGTGCCGAACTGGACGACAAGGAGGGCGGAAAGTATTCCATCACGGAAACAGTTGATGCCGCACTCGATGAAGAAAATGAAAACATTCCTGATCCGGCCGGCTACGGCACATGGATCAGCAGTATTCCGGTTGTTGTCGAAGGTTTCCTCGACAGTATCGGTGTCAATGATTTTGTCAAGGGACTGGTCATCGACGGAATCATCGGCGGTGTCGGTGCGGTTCTCGGTTTTGTGCCGCAGATGCTCGTCCTCTTCCTGTTCCTGGCGTTCCTTGAATCCTGCGGTTACATGGCACGTATCGCCTTTGTCATGGACCGTCTGTTCCGCAAGTTCGGTCTCTCCGGCAAGTCGTTCATTCCGGTACTGATCGGTACCGGCTGCGGTGTTCCCGGTGTCATGGCATCCCGTACGATTGAAAACGAACGTGACCGCCGTATGACGATCATGACAACGACATTTATTCCCTGCGGCGCCAAGCTGCCGATCATCGCGTTGATCACGACAGCGCTGTTCCATGGCTCTTCATGGGTAGCCACTTCGGCATACTTCCTGGGCATGGCGGCAATCGTCGTCTCCGGCATCATCCTGAAGAAGACGAAGATGTTCGCCGGTGAACCGGCACCGTTCGTCATGGAACTGCCGGCATATCACTGGCCGACAGTGACAAATGTCCTGCGTTCGATGTGGGAGCTCGGCTGGTCCTTCATCAAGAAGGCCGGCACGATTATCCTCCTTTCTTCGATCGTCATCTGGCTCGGTTCCACATTCGGCTGGACCGACGGCGCATTCGGCTGGAATCCGGATCTTGAACTGGAGGAAAGCGTTCTCGGTGCGATCGGCAATGCCGTCAAATGGATCTTCGCTCCGCTGGGCTTTGACAACATCAAGGCGACCATCGCCACTGTCATGGGTCTGGTAGCCAAGGAAGAAGTCGTCGGTGTCTTCGGTGTCCTCGACTTCGAAGGACTCACACCGCTTGCAGGCTACAGTTTCCTGGCATTCAACCTGCTGTGCGCACCGTGCTTTGCGGCAATCGGCGCCATCAGACGTGAGATGAACAACGCCGCCTGGACATGGTTCGCCATCGGCTATCAGTGCCTGCTGGCATATGCTGTCGCGTTTGTCATCTACCAGATCGGCAGCGCCTTCACCGGCTCGCTGAACATCATCGGCTTCATCGCCGCGCTTGCAGTCGTGGCTGCCGTGGTCTGGCTGCTGGTACGTCCGTACAAGGAAGCAGATTACCTCAAGACCGTTTCCGCCTGATCATAGAAAAAGAAAGTAAATCAGTAAAATGGCACATGAACTGACGAAATCAAAAATCAGATATCTGGTTACTCTGAAAGAACTCGATCCTGAAGGAAGGGGAATCCGCAGTGTTTCCGTTGCCCGGAAACTCAACATCTCCCGTCCCAGTGTTCACGCGATGATTGAAAAACTTTCGGAAAGCGGTTTTGTGGATAAGGAATTCTACGGCATCATCTACCTGACACCCAAAGGTAAAAGAGCAGCCGAACACTATGCCAATGCAGACTGGTTGGATTAAAACATCCCTTCGGGGATGTTTTTCTCTCTGCTTTTCTCCATACAGGGCCCGTCATGCTATAATGAAAAAAACGCCGGAAATCCGCGATGATCTGCGGGTTTCCAAAAAAGGAGAATGCATGATACGTCATATTGTAATGTTCCGGCTGCAGGAAGAAGGGAAAGAGGAAAACCTGAAAAAGATCCTGGCTGCGGCAGAAGGACTGAAGGAACTGCCGGGTCTGCTCGGCGGTGATGTTGTCGTCAACGCCCCGGATGCGGACGGCACGAACTATGATTTTGCCCTGGTATTTGATTTTGCTGATCTGGCTGCTCTTGACGCCTATCAGAAACATCCGGTCCATGTCGAATTCGTCAAACTGGTGCTGACCTGCAAGGAAAGCAGGGCATGCATTGACTGTGAAATTGCATAATGAAACAAGTTTAGATAACAGAGGAGGATACAATGGGATTATTTGACAAGAAAGTCTGTGCGATCTGCGGTGAGGATATCGGTCTGTTCGGCAACCGCAAACTGGCAGACGGAAACATGTGCTCCAAGTGTGCCGCAAAGCTTTCGCCGTTCTTCGTGGAGCGCCGGGCATCGACGATCGAAGAGATCAGGCAGCAGCTTGCCTACCGTGAATCCAACCAGGCACAGCTGGAAGGTTTCAGACCGACCAAGACCTTCAATGAAGGCATGGTCATCTATCTGGATGATGTCAGCCGCAGATTCGTCATTACCCGTTCTACCGATTATAAGAAGGGCAATCCGGATCTCATTGATTGCGCGAAGGTCCTGTCTGCTGAATACACTGTGAATGAGGACAGGGACGAAATCTATGAAGATGAAAAGGAACGCAAAAGCTACGATCCGCCGAAATACAAATATGAGTATACCTTCAATATGAAACTCACTGTCGACCATCCGTATTTCGACACGATCCGTTTCGAAGTCAAATGCGGGGAACGTCCCGACAGCAAGGTTTCCGTCAGCTACAGAAGTCATGAAAAACTCTGCAACATGATCCAGAACGCCCTGCGTCCCGACCTCTATCCGCTGAAGGAATATCCGGAGGTACAGTCGATCGGTTCCGCCTTTGTCAGCCTGATCAATGACCTCTCCAATGCCTTTACCGGCGGCACTGAGCTGAAGGAAGGCGAATGGAAGTGCACATGCGGCACGATCAACACGACAAGATTCTGCGGCAACTGCGGCAAGGAAAGACCGCAGCCTCTGCGCTGGTACTGCCCGAACTGCGGCAAGGAAAACAACGGAAAATTCTGCGTCGCCTGCGGCACGAAAATGCCGGATTCAGTAGGTAAGTAAAGCCGATCATCATTCAAAGGGATTCCTTTCCGGAATCCTTTTTTTCTGTCATCTTGGATGCATATAAGGCTCAGGCATTGTAGAATGTTCAGTAGAACAGAAAAGGAGACCGCCGGCATGAGCGAAAACAGAGACGACATACGATACTACATTATTGCCCCGGACTGCAATCTGCGGGGATGGAAGCTGCTTCCTTATGCCCTGCAGTCGGGATGGCGGCAGAAGACGATGTTTTTCCGCAAACCGGAGTTCGAACTGCTGAAGAAATGCGACGGCCGCACAGCGATCGCCTGGAACGAATTATCCGAATCGGAACAGAATCTGCTGGAAGTATGGCAGAGAGACGGTTTGGTCAGACCCTCCGGCGGCAATGACTGGCTGCTGCCTGATCAGGAATATCAGTTTTATCCTAATGCGTTCAAGGAACATGTCCAGTGGTCAATCACCGGCAAATGCAATTTCCGCTGCCGGCACTGCTTCATGTCGGCACCGCACGCGGCGGAAGGGGAACCGACCTTTGAAGAACTGATGCAGATGCTGGAAGCGTTCGACAGATGCGGCATCCGCAGTGTCAGCCTGACCGGCGGCGAACCGCTGATCCGCCGTGACTTCTGGCAGCTGGTCGATGCCATTCTTGCCCGCGGCATCAATATCCGCTATATCTATTCCAATGGTTTCCTGGTGACGGATGCCTTTCTGGACGAACTGGATAAACGGCATATCCGCCCGTCCATCCAGTTCAGTTTCGACGGTATCGGAACACACGACTGGATGCGCGGTATCGACGGCGCCGAACAGTTTGTGAGAGATGCTCTGAAGAGGTGTCAGGAAAGAGGCTTCCAGACTTCCTGTTCGATGGTTCTCTTCCGCGAGAACACCGGTACGATCCGCGAATCGGTCAAACTGCTTGCCTCACTGGGTGTTGGATCGCTGAAGATCGGCAATGCCATGCCGCAGGGGGAATGGGTCAATGAAACGGAACACTTCCTGACCCAGGCGGAAGCCAACCAGGTCTTCCTCGACTATATTCCGCAGTACTTTGAAGACGGCGCACCGCTGTCGATCGGTCTGGAGGGATTCTTCAGTTACAACAAGTACCGTAACAAAATCAGCGCCCTGTTTGAAAGAGGCGTTTCCGAGGAGAACTTTTCCAAAGCGCCGATGTGCCTGCAGGTCAAACGGGAGATGTATGTCAGTCCGAAAGGAGTCGTGATGCCCTGCATGTCCATGGTCGGCACGGAAATCGAAAAACGGTTCCCGAACATGCTGGAAACACCGCTTGAGGAAATTCTCAATCATCTGTCCATCTACATGATCCTCAGCGACAGCCGGATCAGCGACTTCATGGCCCATCACCCTGACTGTGCCGAATGCCGCTACCGGGCAGACTGCTGCGGCGGCTGCCGGGCCTGGGCCGTGCGGGATGGAAGCACCGATTTTCTGGCGAAAGACATGGTCACCTGCGAATACTATCTGGGCGGCTGGAAAGAAAAAAAAGAAGCCGTTCTCAAACAGCTTGGTCTTATGTGATCATATGAAAAGGATTCCGCAGCGGAATCCTTTTTCAGTCTTTGAGGAATTCTTCGATTTTCGCGGCATCCTGATAACCGCGGTGGTAGAGGTCGGTGATACGGTGCCTGTCTTTCAGCAATACCTGGACCGGCGAGAAGGAATCCGGCGCCAGGATCAGCAGTTTTCCGTTCTTCTGCAGCTGCAGGGCATCTTCGACCTGACGGTTGTAGAGCACACTGAGGGAAGAAAGCCGGGAAGCAGCCAGAGGGAAACGCTTCTTCATCAACTGGGAAAGGATCCTGTCGCGGTTTTTGTCGCGGCGGTAGGAAACAGGTCTTGCTAGGATCAGAATCACCTTGTCGCAGCCGTCCGCGAATGCTTTTTCATACGGCAGCGGATCGGAAATATAGCCGTCGTAGAAAGGAATGCCATCGACGATATACGGTTCGTTGACGATCGGGATATTGCGCGAAGCTTTCAGCGCCGGCAGAACCGGATGACCGCCGGCGATATCGAAGTAATGCGCCCGTCCGGTCTCGGCATGGGCGGCAAGGATATAGAAGCCGCGGATCGCATCGTGGGCACTGTCCAGATCGAAAGGATTGTCGGGAAAGACATTGAACGCTTCTTCATAGAGAAGGTCGACATCGATCAGACTGGCATCCTGCATCAGATTGCCGAGATTCATGTAGTCGCGGCGGCTGGCATAGTCATAGTAGAAAAGATATGACATCGCCGCCTTGCCGGCAAGGAAAGCGGTCAGATTCGCCGCTCCGGCGGAACTGCCGATGGCATAGTCAAAAGAAATGTGACGGTCGGCTGCGTAATCCAGAACGCCTGCTCCGTAGACACCGGTAATATTCCTGCTGACATCGATAATTCCGATCATGATATTTTTCCTTGGATTCATTGTAAAGGAAATGCGATGCCGTTGACAACGCTCATGCATCCGCCAGCTGTACAGTCAGCAGATCATCGAAGGAAATCACTCTGCCGCCGATGCGCAGAAACCTGCGGATGACATCCATTTCCTGTACGGGTCCGGCAATGGTTTCCCTGCTGCCGAGAATGCCATATGCCTCATGATTCCGGTCTTCGCATGGCTGGAAGAAGATGATTTCCGCCGCCGGATGAAAACGGATCCTCTCCTGCAGGATATGCAGGCTCTGATCCAGTGCGGCAATGGTTTCCTCATCTTTTTCCGGCCGCACTTCGTACAGTTTTTCCTTGCCGGCAATTTCTTCCGAAAATCCCGTCAATGCCGCAAAGGGAGCGAAGATCTTGGCCCGTTTTCCCGCCGGCATCGCCGGATGGCGGAGGGAAAAATAGTCACCCTGATGCTGCGGCCGGCCGCGGCGGGAAAGGGATTCATATTCGTCGTCGGAAATTTCCGGCAGTTCATTGTTTTTCATTATGACAGTCCTTTTATGAATCAAGCCCTGTGACCGCCGATCTGCCGGCTTCTTTCGATCGCCGTCGCTCCTTCCAGCAGATTCATGCCGCGGACAACGGCGTCGCTGCCATAGCGGCGGCGGATCTCAAGCATGGCAAGCTGCAGATTCTTTTCCTTCCGCAGGGCTTCATAGTCGGTAAAGAAATCCAGCTGGAGAATGCCGCTGCCGTGAACCGTGTCAGCGGCGCAGACGCCAAGCCGGCGGACGAGAAGCCGGCGGTCGCTTTTCCTCTCGAACAGCTCCAGAAGGGCGGTCGAGATACGTTCGCGGCTGTCGGTACGGTTGTCGAAACGGACCGTGCCGCCGGTATGGGCGGGACTCAGACGGCCATAGAAATCGACCGTCAGCGGACCGCTGTAATCGGAAACAGCCTCCAGGGAAAGCGGATCGTATCCGATCCAGAATGTAAACACGCGGGCAGTCAGGTTTTTACGGCAAAGATCGAGGCACAGGCCGTCGATCATTTCCGCAAGCACGAGACGTGCTTCCCGGTAATGATAGGGGCGGGGCAGGACCTGACCGCTGCTGAGACTGGTGGAGGAGGACCGGTAGTTTTTGATATCCGGCATGGATACCGGTTCGATACCCCAGGCATGGTCGATCAGGATCTCGCCGTCGATGCCGAATGTCTTATAGAAGAACTCTTCGTTGACATAGGACATCGCCGCGATCTCGCCCATCGTGTACAGGCCGAAGCGGTGCAGCCGGTTCATCTTGCCGGGACCGATCTGCCAGAAATCCGTCAGCGGCTGATGTTTCCAGAGAATGCGCCGGTAGGAAAGTTCGTCCAGTTCGGCGATCCGCACGCCGTCTTTGTCGGCAGCTGCCTTCTTGGCGACGATATCCATGGCGACCTTTGCAAGGTACAGATTGGTTCCGATGCCGGCTGTCGCCGTGATGCCGGTCGTTTTCAATACATCGCGGATCATCGTGACAGTCATCAGCCTTGCCGGGCTGATACCTTTTTCCGCCGCTTCGTTCCGGTAAAAATGAAGATATGCCGTGACGTCGATAAAGCATTCGTCGATGCTGTAGACGTGAATGTCCTCGGCGGCGGCGTAGCGCAGATAGACAGAATAGATCAATGCGGATACCCGTTCGTATTCCGCCATCCGCGGCACGGCAATGATATAGGAGAGTCTGGTGCGGTTTTTCCGCTCGTATTCCCGGATCTTCTGCTTCGCTTCAAAAAGACGCGGCCGTCCGGGGATGCCCAGTTTTTTGAGTGCCGGTGATACGGCAAGACAGATCGTCTTGTCCGAGCGGCTTTCATCCGCCACCAGCAGACATGCCTGCAGCGGGTCAAGACCGCGGGCAACGCATTCCACCGAAGCGTAATAGGATTTCAGATCGATGCAGACATAGGTATGTCCTGATTCTTCGTGACTGCTCATTGTCTGCATTCCTCCTTTTTCTAAATCGCGTCCGCCTTGTCGGCGATGCTGCCGAGAAAGTCATTGCCGGGACGGAAGGGGACATTGATGTTTCTGCCTTCCTTCTGCAGTTCCAGAAGACGGATCATCAGCAGATTGACATTGACATCAAGAGCGGCGGCAGCAGCGATCATGTCGCAGCCGCGCTCGGAAAGCTCCATCAGTTCCTTTTCGTCGATCAGCAGTTGGGCGGCGAATACATTTGCTTCGTATTCGGTATCGTTCTGTATGTCGAACAGTTCCATTTCCAGCAGCCACTGCTTCTGTGTCAGAAGCTGCCGGTGCAGCAGAAGGTGGCCCAGTTCATGGGCGCAGGTCATGCGCTGCATCTGTTCGCTCATGTTTCGGTTGATGAAGATGAAGGGATTCTTCAGGATGATCCGGCAGAAGCCTTTCTGCTGTCTGGTGTCAATGAATTTCACCGGAATGTTCAGCAGTCTGGCAAGCTGAAAAGGATCGCCGGTGTGATATCTGCGGATCAGCAGCCGGGCGAGGGATTTCGCGGTTTTCATTGCTTTTCCGCTTTCCTTCTGCGGTTGTTTTCCTTCGCCTCCCAGTAGGCTTCCTGCATGGCCCGCATGATTTCGTCCATATCTTCCTCCGCCATTTCGCCGCCGGCCCACAGAGCCCTGACATCCGCCACCAGGTCAAGTGCCTGCTTCATGGCATTGCTGCCGTAGCGCTCATTCGCCCGCAGGACAAATGAAACGTTTTCGTCCAGCAGACTGCTTTCCTCGATACCGAGCACTTCCGCCAGCAGCGTGTATGTCTCCTGCTTTTTCGGCAGCCGGCTGCCGAGTTCGTAATTCTGTATCGTGCGCAGGGAAATGCCGGTCTTTTCGGCCAGATCCTTCTGCGACCACTGCCTGGCGATTCTGGCAGTTCTGATTTTCTCGCTGAAATCCATACTGTATGCCTCCATCGTTCAACTTGCGTATAATACGCAACATCTATCCTTATCGTACAGTTGCATATGAAAGATGTCAATCCTTTGCGGCAGAATACATGTCATCTGAAGCATACATCCCCGGACTCTGCGGCAGAGTGCATGAAAGTGTACAGTGAGGAAACAGCGCTTGAAGGAACGGCGGATTCCTATGTATGATGTGAGTGATAAAAAACGAAAGAGGGAATAATCGTGGGAATGAAAACACCGCTGGTGACGGAAATCGCACCGGACACCTATGCAATCAATGAATTCGGCATGAATGCCATGTTTCTGTGTGTCGGAAAGGAGCGGGCGCTGCTGATCGACACCGGCACCGGACTCTGCGACCTGAAAGGACTCGTGGCATCTCT
This sequence comes from uncultured Erysipelotrichaceae bacterium, assembly GCA_902778375.1. GTDB lineage: Bacteria > Bacillota_I > Bacilli_A > Erysipelotrichales > Erysipelotrichaceae > Bulleidia. The sequence continues at coordinate 11,494 of CACYXJ010000018.1, read as the reverse complement.
GACAGAACTACCGTATGATGTCGTTCTGACACACGGGCATGTCGATCATGCCGGCGGCATGGACCAGTTCGAAACCGTGTATATCCATGAAGCGGATATGCAGCGGGCGAAAGATCTGACATATGAGGAACGCCGTCACTATGCCGGCTCGCTGCATTCCATGGATAAGGACGGGGCATTCGAGGTCGATCCCGGCCAGGTGCGCAGATGGCAGAATATTCCGGAAATGAAACCGGTCAGCGAGGGAGATGTCTTCGACCTTGGCGGCCGGCAGCTGGAAGTCTTTTTCATGCCCGGACATACGGCCGGATCGATCACCTTGCTGGACCGCAAAAACCGCATTCACTTCAGCGGCGACGCATGCAACATCAATACCCTGTGCCTTGACCGGCCGGTGGCGGAACTGAAACATACGGCCGAACGGATCAAGGCGATGGAGGACCTCTTCGATCAGGACTTCAACGGCCATCTTGGCTATGCCGGCATGCCGCTGATTACCTCCCAGCCAAAGAGCGTGCGGGATGATGTCATCGCCGCCTGTGAAAAGGCTCTGGCCGGCGAGGAAGCCGAAGACGTCGTATTCCTCGGCCGTCCCGCCAAGGCAATGAATTCCGGCAGATGCCGCATTGTCTACCGGGCTGAATCATTATGAGACCAAGCAGGCGCTGCCTGCTTTTTTCTTCGGGCAGATTCATGCACTTTTTTTCTGTTTCGGATAGAATAGGATGGTCGAAAGAGGTAATCAATGGAAAAAAACGAAAACAGACCGTAGGAAAACAAGATGGGCACCATGCCGGTTTTCCCGCTGCTGATGAGCATGGCCATACCGATGATGATGTCCTTCTTCATCCAGGCCTTATATAACATTGTCGACTCGATGTTTGTCGCAAGGATCTCGGAAAATGCCCTGGCGGCCGTGTCGCTGGCATTTCCGATGCAGCAGATCATGGGTGCGATCGGCATCGGCACCGGTGTCGGCATCAGCGCCAGCATTTCCCGCGCCATGGCAAGGAAACAGCAGGACAGGGCGGACGCCCTTGCCAATACCGGCATCTTCCTGTGTCTCTGCTACACGGCTGTCTTTATCGTGCTGGGACTGACATTTACCCATACCTTCTATACGATGCAGACAAATGTCGCGGAAATCGTGGAAGGGGGAACGCAGTATCTGTCGATCGTATGGGCTGTCAGTTTCGGCATGTTCTTCGGCGTGCTGTTCGAAAAGATGCTGACGTCTTCAGGCTTTGCTTCCCTGGCGATGATCGCCCAGGCAGGCGGAGCGATCTTCAATATCATCTTCGATCCGCTGCTGATCTTCGGTATCGGACCGTTCCCGAAACTGGGTATCGCCGGCGCCGCCCTTGCTACCGTGCTGGGGCAGATCTTTGCCGCCTGTCTTGCTTTCTGGTTCAATCACAACCGCAATCACTGGATCACCTTTGACCGGCAGAAGATTCTTCATCCCGACCTGCCGGCAGTCAAGGAAATCTATTCGATCGGCTTTCCGTCGATGATCACCATGGGTCTTGCTTCGATGAGTTCCTTCTTCATCAACCAGATCCTGCTGCAGTACAGCACGACAGCCACGGCTGTTTACGGCATCTGGCTGAAACTGCAGAACTTCTGCTTCATGCCGGCATTCGGCATGAACAACGGCATGGTTCCGATCCTTTCCTACAACAACGGCACCCGCCGCTATGACCGTGTCTGGGGAACGATCCGCTATGCTCTGACGATCATCCTGTCGCTGATGGCGGTCCTGACTGTAGTCCTGGAACTGATTCCCAACACGCTTCTCGATCTGTTCAGTGCTTCCGAAGGTCTGCGGGCGATCGGTGTCACGGCCATCAGGACCTGTGTCATTTCCCTGGTCTTCGGCGGTGTGTGCGTGATCCTGGGCTCTGCTATGCAGGCGCTGCGTCATGCCCGCTTTGCCCTTGTCGTCAATATTCTGCGCGGCTTTGTGATGCCGGTCTCATCATTCTGGCTGCTGTCGGCAATGTTCCATGATGTCCTGAAAGTCTGGGCGGCAGTGCCGGTCGCGGACGGGACGGCATGTCTTGCGGCTATATTCCTATATCTGCAGATGAAAAAGAACCTGCTTGCCGAAGAAGCAGATTCCATATACTGATACCCATGCCGGTCTTCTGACCGGTTTTTAATTATGCCTCCAGCGCTCTTTCGCGTCTGATCTGCATGTACTGGATGATATATGCGATGGAACTCAGACCCCAGGTGATCGGATACAGCCAGCTGACAAAGGCGATCGAGTGGAATGTATCGCCCAGCAGCATGATGGCAATGACACGGACCGCGCACCAGCAGATCAGCATGACCGCCATCGGCACAACCGGTTTGCCCAGTCCTCTCATGACCGAGGAAGTCACATGCGAGAAGCCCAGCAGGAAGTAGAACAGGGAACAGATCCTGGCTCTCAGCACACCGTAATAGATGACTTCCGGCTCCTTAATGAAGAGCGAGATCATCTGCGGCGCGAAGACGTAGATCGCGACACCGATCAGTTCGATCGAGATCAGTGTGCACACAGTGCCGAAACGGATGCCTTGGAATGCCCGGTCTTTCTGTCTGGCGCCGATATTCTGGGAAACAAATGTCGTCAGCGCCATGCCGAAGGCAGTGACCGGCAGGAACATGAATCCCTCGATACGGGAATAGGCGCCGATTCCGGCCATGGCGTTCTGACCGAAGGAATTGATATAGGCCTGGATCATCAGGTTGGCGAAGTCGATCACGCAGCCCTGCATGGCAGTCGGCAGACCGTAGGCGAAGATCTCCCTGAGAAACTGCGGCGCGATGCGGATCTTCGAAGGTATGATGCGGTAGGCTGAATCGATGTGCATGAGCCGGTGCAGAACCAGGAACATGCTGACAAACTGGGAAATGATCGTGGCAGTCGCGGCACCTTCCACGCCCATGTGGAAGACGGCGATGAACAGCAGGTCGAGAACGATATTGATCAGGGATGAAGCAATCAGATAGTACAGGGGATGACGGCTGTCGCCTGCCGCCTGCAGGATACCGACCATGATATTGTACATGACAAGACCCGTCGATCCGGCAAAATAGATGCGCACATACAGAGAGGCTTCCGGAAAGACGCTTTCGGGAATGCCGATCATGTGCAGCATCGGCTCGGCGAAGAACACCCCGCATACCGTCATGCCGACGGAAAACATGATGCCCAGCGTTACTGCCGTATGTACGGCCAGAGTGGTATTCTCATCGTTGCGGGCACCGATCTCGCGGGCGATGATGACACCGGAACCGGAGGAGAAGCCGAGAAAAAAGCCGATCAGAAGGAAGATCAGGGAACCGGTGGAACTGACTGCTGCCAGGGCGCTGCTGCCGAGGAAATTGCCGACGATCAGTGAATCCGCGGTGTTGTAGAACTGCTGGAACAGGTTCCCGAGAAAGATCGGAAGGGCGAAATATATGATTTTTTTCCGGTAGTCACCGGAAGTCATCAGAAGACTTTCATCCATAGGACTATATTTTATCAGTTTGGTTTTAATGCACAACTGTTTTGAACTGCCGTTAAGGCGTTATAATAGAAACAACAGCTGAAGTGTGTTCGGCGGGAGGTACATGTAGAATGCTTGCCATTTTGACCCTGTTGCTGCTGGCTGTCGCAGCCGGTTCCATCTTCTATTTTGTTGCTGTCGACGACGAGATCAGACGGGAAGCGTTTATTCTCGACAAATGGACGGTCAGTTCCGGGGATTCCTCTGATCCGGATCATGCCGCTGCCGGCAGTGCCGCCCCGCATACGGCATACCATGTCGTCTTCCAGTTTACCGATGACTATGATGAGATCACCCTGGAGACGGATGCCGGGACTTACGCATTGCCTGCGGACACCCACGGCATGCTGGTCTATAAAAAAGGCCAGTTCCGCAAATTCCTTGTCAGATAAATACAGTGAAACAGAAGACAGCGGATCACTCCGCTGTTTTTTTCCGGTCTTCGATGATATTGCCTGCCTTTACATGTTCCTCAAGGGTTTCCAGGATCACGGAGCACAGTTCCTCGGAACCAAGGGCGGTCTTCGACTGCCGTGAGAGAACCTGGCTGATGGTGACACCGTGCTGGCGCCAGTCACCGCCGCCGTTGCTGGTATTCAGGAGGAACGGCTGGAAGTTGTCCATCGCCCGGGCGAATTTCGCTTCCGGTGTCTCATATGCCTCGAATTCCTCGAAGACAGCCCGCAGCGCGTCTCTCTGGTCGTCCGGCAGCAGTCCGAAGATCCTGTCCGCCGCTTTTTCCTCCCGCTCTTTCTGCGACCTGAGGCCTTCAGCGTCATACGCATACGTGTCGCCGGCGTCGATTTCCACGACATCGTGGATCAGACACATCAGCATGACCTTTCCGATATCGACTTTTTCGTTTGCATATTCCTGCAGCAGCCAGGCGCAGATGGCCATATGCCAGGCATGCTCGGCATCGTTTTCCCGCCGGCCGTGACCGGTCAGGTGCGTCTGTCGCAGGATTTCCTTTTCCTTGTCGATTTCAAGAATGAATTCAATCTGTTTCCCCAGCCGTTCTCTGTCCATATCCGTACCTCCGCTTCATATTCAATTCTACATTGCCGAAAGGCAATACAAAAGCACGGTGATATAATGGCATTATGAAAAAACCGGTACTGAAAAAAGCGGAACCGCTGTTCGAAAACCGCTATGTCAATGTCTATGACCTGGTCTATGAAGACGGCCGTCATTACTACGATGCCTCCCGGCGCAAACAGGACGATCTGCTGGCCGGAAAGGAAAAAGCCGGACTGCCGGATGCCGTCTCGGCGTTTGTCATCCTGCGCTGTCCGGACGGTCAGGAAAGACTGCTGCTGTTTCATGAATACCGCTATCCGACAGGCAGATACGTTCTCAGCATTCCTTCCGGTCTGATCGACGAACAGGACAGGGAGACAGAAGATCCCTGTGTCCATGCCATTCTCAGGGAACTGAAGGAGGAGACAGGTCTCATTCTGCAGGAAGGGGATGAGGTCAGGCTCATCTCGCCGTTTGTCTTCTGCACACCGGGACTCAGCGACGAAAGCACGGCCTTGCTGGCGGTCCATGCAACTCTCGACAGCAGCCATCATCTTTCCCAGAGCGGCGCCGAAGGATCGGAGATCTTCGACGGCTTCCAGCTTGTCACGAGAAAACAGGCGGAAGACATCCTGACAAGAGGAACCGACGATGAAGGCGAGCCGTATCCGCTGGTCACCTGGGCGGCCATGATGTATTTTCTCAGGGAATTCCGATAATCCGGGATTGACGGCAAAACAGACGACTGCTAATATGAATGTGCGCGAAAATGCGCGGAATAAAACAAAAAAACAGACATGTGTAAATGGACAGGTGAGGAGATACCCTCAGTATGTCCTCACGGCATGTCTGTTTTTGTTTCCTGACAAGTGAATATCACCCCAGGACGGTGCTTCCCGCCAAAGACAACCTGGCTAAAAAATGTTGGTCTGACACGCCGGAGCGCAGCGGGACTGAACGGATGGGATCAAAGGGAAACGGAAACGGTATTGCCATTCATCTCAAAGGAGGAGAAGAAGATGAAAAAGACAAACACAAAAGAGTATTACAGAGACTTCGAAATCACGGCAATGCACTGGTCCGAGCGTGTCATCCACATCGCCTGGAAGCTTCCGTCCCGCTCTCTTTCCGGCGAATCCTGCCTGTACCGCCACCGTGACGGCAGCTGGCACCTCGATGCCGATTCCCGCTCTTACGGCGTCCCGTTTGCCAGAGCTCTCAGCGAGAAGATGGCGCAGTTCTTCCTCCGTTCCTTCTGTCCCCAGGCTGAGGAACATGATTACAGCGGGCCAAGCGAACTGGCAAGGATCGAAAGGATCCTGATCGCTGAAAGCAAATACCGGAAGGCTCTGGCAGATCAGAAGAAAAAGGAAACACCGGACAGAAAAAACCGTCTGAGCGCCTGGCATGCCGAAGATGTTATGATGGTGGAAAAGAAGGTGAGCAAATGAAATACATAGAACTCGGAAACACCGGTATCGAAGTATCCCGTATCTGTGTCGGCGGCATGTCCTTCGGCCGAATCATCGAAGGCGGCCACCAGTGGACGCTGGATGAAGACGCGACCCGCGACATGATCGCCCATGCTTATGAACTTGGTGTCAATTTTATCGACACTGCCAACCAGTATGCCGAAGGCAGCAGCGAGGAATTCATCGGAAAGGCCCTGAAGAAACTTGGCATTCCCCGGGACAAAATCATCCTGGCTTCCAAGGTCTACTTCAATGAAGGCCATCTTTCCCGCCCGGCCATCCGCCGCGAGATCGAAGGTACGCTGACGCGGCTGCAGACCGACTATCTCGATCTTTATCAGATCCACCGCTTCGACTATGACACACCGATGGAGGAAACCATGGAAACCCTCCATGAACTGGTCAAAGAGGGCAAGGTCAGGGCACTTGGTGCTTCCGCCATGTACGGCTACCAGTTCCACAACCTGCAGATCGTCGCTGAAACAAACGGCTGGACGAAATTCTCGACGATGCAGAATCACTACAATCTGCTGTACAGGGAGGACGAAAGGGAACTGATCCCGGTCTGCGAACAGTACCATGTATCCAGAATTCCCTACAGCCCGCTGGCCGGCGGCCATCTGACCCACACCGGCTGGCATTCCGGATCGAAGCGCAGCGATACGGACACGATCCTGCAGCACAAATACGACGATTATAAAGAGGCTGATCTGGTGATCGTCAACCGCGTTCACGATCTGGCGGAGAAATACGGCGTCTCGATGAGCGAAGTCGCTCTTGCCTGGCAGTTCGCCAAAGGGGTCGCCGCCCCGATCGTCGGCGCGACAAAAGTGCCGCATTTCGATCAGGCTGTCCGTTCCGTCGATCTTGAACTCACGCAGGAAGATATCAGATATCTGGAAGAGACCTACACGCCAAGAGAACTGGTCGGTCTTGTACGCCATCCCTGAAGACTGCTGAACGGCAGTCTTTTTTTCTTAATCTTTTCTTAATGAATTGCCTTCTTTTTTCTTAAACAAAGGGGAGGGTACAATAGGTGTAGAAACACAAGGAGGTGCGTATGAGTGCAGTACTGATCGTGGATGATGACAGGGATATCTGTTCCGCCCTGAGGATCTATCTTTCATCGGAAAACTATGAACTGTATGAAGCCCATACCGGAAGGGAGGCGATCGGTATCCTGCGGGAAAACAGGATCGATCTGATCCTGATGGATATCATGATGCCGGAGATGGACGGGATCACCGCACTTTCAAGGATCCGTGAGGAATCCAATGTGCCGGTCATCCTGCTGAGCGCCAAAAGCGAGGATGCCGACAAGATCCTGGGACTCAATATCGGCGCCGACGATTATGTCACCAAGCCCTTCAATCCGGCTGAGGTCATTGCCCGCGTGCGCTCGCAGCTGCGCCGCTATCAGAGCCTGGGCGGACAGACTGCCGCGGAAAAGGTGCTCTCCTATGGCGGCATCACTCTCAACGACCCGGAAAAAAGGGTCACGGTTGACGGCGAGGAAGTGACCCTGACGCCGATGGAATACGGCATCCTGAAACTGCTGATGGAAAATCCCGGCAGAGTATATTCGACAAAGGAAATCTACAGACTGGTCTGAAAGGACGATCCGATCGGCAGCGAGGGAACAGTCGCGGTCCATATCCGCCACCTGAGAGAAAAAATCGAGATCGATCCCGCCCAGCCCCGCTATATCCGGGTGATCTGGGGCCAGGGATACCGGTTCGGAGGTTAATATGAACAACTGGAAAAGCAATCCGTTTATAAAGTGCATACTCGTTCTGCTGCTGTGTCTGACAGGAGCACTGACGATGTGGTGCGGCTTTGGAGCCATGTATTACAACAATGAACTGTTCGGCAAGGAAACTTCGTTCATGGACAGCGAGCATACGGAATGGATCAGCCGGAATCACGCGTATCAGATCGTCGATGCCTACTTCACGGAAACGCTGGATGAACAGGCAGACTATCTGAAGAAAACGACAAACGTCGATTATGCCCTGTATATCTATGATGCCGCCGGCAGCACCTATCAGCTGACAAACTGGAGCGGTCTGACCCATGGCTGGAAAAAGGAATACTATTTCCTGCGCACGCCTGAGCATATCGAACTGATGAATGAGGAACCGTATCTGACACAGAAGATCATTGCCGAAACCGGCGGAAGGTACGGCCGTATCATCATCTATGTCGACGAAGCCCTGACAAAGGCGGACAGCTATGCGGGTGAATATCAGATGTTCGAACGGCTTGGCCGCTACCGGACCCTGTATCTGCCGGTCGGCGCGGCTTCGGTCATTGTCTTCATCATTGCCCTCATCATGGCTTTTCAGTCAGCCGGCCACAGCCGCAGCAGCGAAGATCTGAAACTGTATTGGATCGATAAGATCAACTTCGAACTGCTGCTGGTATGCCTCGGTATCATTCTGTTTATCCATACTTTGCTGGGAAAGGAATTCGTCGGCGGCAATATCGGCGATGAATTCCTGCGGATGATCTTCGCGGTCGTGATCGCCATGAGCGCGTCATTGTTCATCTTCATTGTTCTGATGAGCCTGGCCAGACGGATCAAGACCAGGACATTCAGTTCGACCAGTCTGCTGGGCATGTTCTGGTGGCTGCTGAAGGAAGTGCCGCTGAAGGTGCAGGTGTCCGGTGTCTGCGTCCTGTATATGATTTTCCGTATCGTTACCGTTCATGAACCGTTTGCGGTGCTGATGATGGATCTGCTGCTGGTCGTTGCCTTCCTGCTGATGTTCGTCAGCGGCAGCCAGCTGCTGACGGCCGGGGAAAGACTGGCGGCAGGGGACCTGAATTACCGGATCCCGGAGGACAACATGAAGCATATGCACTGGTTCTTCCGGACCCATGGCGAACATCTCGGGCAGATCGCCGAAGGCATGCAGATCGCTGTCGAAAAGGAAATGAAGTCGGAACGGCTGAAAACGGAACTGATCACCAACGTGTCCCACGACATCAAGACACCGCTTACCTCGATCATCAACTACGTTGACCTGCTGCAGAAGGAGCACAGCGAAGAACAGGAAAAGGAATACCTGGAAGTGCTTGCCCGCAACAGCGGCCGGCTGAAAAAACTGACGGAGGACCTGGTGGAAGCTTCGAAAGCCTCGACCGGCAATATCACGGCCAGTCTGGAAAAGACCGATGTCAGGGAACTGACGGAACAGGCACTGGCGGAGTTCGAGGGAAAACTGGAACAGGCACAGCTGACACCGGTCGTGAACATTGAGGAGGGGCTATGTGTCATGGCGGACGGCAGGCTGCTGTGGCGGATCCTGGCCAACCTGCTTTCAAACTGTGTCAAATACGCCCAGCCGGGCACCCGTGTCTACATCGATGCGGCACACAGCGATGAGGAAAGGGCAGTGATCGCCATCAAGAATGTCAGCCGCGATCCGCTGAATATCCCGGCGGAAGAACTGATGGAGCGTTTTGTCAGAGGCGATGAATCAAGATCGACGGAAGGCAGCGGTCTCGGCCTCAATATCGCAGGATCTCTCGCAAGACTGCAGAACGGCGATCTGAAACTGACAGTCGACGGCGACTACTTCAAGGCGGAAGTCATTCTGCCCCGCTGTGAAAACTGAAGGAAAGAAAAAAGAGGAAACGGTCAGCCGTTTCCTCTTGTGCGGTTATAGCCTTTTTCGTATGCGTGATAGCAGCGGATCGTATAGCGCTCCAGATCATCCAGTGTTTTGAAACCGCTGTTCTCCAGCGCCAGGGCACTGATACCGAAGCGGTCGCCGTAAATATAGTCGGCATAGACATCGCCGTTGCCATGGCCCATGAAATGCTGGCTGATCCGCTCCATGACATTGGCTCCCTGACCGACATAGTATTTGCGCCTGGTTTTGTTGTGGATGATGTAGACACCTTCGAAGTCGAAACCCTTCGAGATGTATTCCTTTCCTTCTCTGTCGCTGCGGATGGTGAAGAATTCCTCGGGTGTGACTTCCAGCTGCTGTCTGGCCAGTTTCCGGATCTTCTGAATACTGCGGCGGTCCTTGCCGGGAAACAGGAAGTACAGAAGCAGACCGGCAGTTAACGCCAGAAAGAAGAAGCGGATATCGTAAGCGAAATCGGACTGATTGAAAAAATCGGAAAAGACATCCATGCTCAGTACCAGAGGAAATTCATGAAGACGGGAACCTGTTTTTCCCAGTCCTCCTCGCAATGTCTTCCTCCCCACTGGAAGAACAGATAGGTGGAAGCGCCTTTTTCCTGCAGTTCCTTTTCGAACTTGCGGATACTGCGGGCTTCCCGGGTATCGTATTCGGGATTGCCGTCATGGGCGGCCTTGCCGGCTTCGATTTCGCCCCAGCCCATATAGATGCGGGTATCGGGATTCATATCATTGCGGTTCAGGTCGCGGCGGAAACTGGAAAGATTCCAGAAAACACCGGTGGAGACACAGGCCGCCTTGGAGAAGACATGGTTATAGGCGATGATTGCATACATCGACATGATCCCGCCCATGCTGGAGCCGCCGATGGCAGTCGCCTCGCGGTGTCCCCAGGTACGGAAGGTGCGGTCGATGTACGGCTTGACGTCATTGACGATCCATTCCATCGTTTCTTTTCCCCGGCCTTCCAGGACATGTCCGAACATCCGCTTGCGGTAGGGGGAATACTCATTCAGTCGTTCATGGCCTTCATGTGAGCACTCCATGCCGACAACGATCATTTTCTTGTTCCAGCCGTCGAGGAACGTTTTCATGCCCCAGCATTTTCCGAAACTGGCATCACTGTCGTAGAACAGATTGTGGCCGTCGAAGAAATACATGACCGGATAGCGTTCGCCTGAATACTGATAGTCATCGGGAAGATAGATATGCAGCGTGCGGTTCTGTCCCGCCGGCGGATACATGAATTCCTGCTTGATGATCATCCCGTCACCTCCTTTTTGAGCATTGTGAACTGTCTCAACTATTTTAAGATTATAATGAGATTAAGTCCAATGATACAAAGGAGAACTATGAGCAATATTGAACGTGTCTGCACATTCCTGAAAGAAGCAGGAACCTATTATCTGGCAACAGTGGAAGGCGATCAGCCGCGTGTCCGTCCGTTTGGAACCGCTCATGTTTTCGAAGGAAAACTGTATTTCCAGACCGGCCTGGTCAAGGATGTCGCAAAGCAGATGGCTGCCAATCCGAAGGTCGAGATCTGCGCCTTCAAGGACGGTGTCTGGGTACGTGTCAGCGGCGAGGCTGTTCTCGATGAGCGCATCGAAGCCCAGGAATCCATGCTGGAAGCCTATCCGAGCCTGTCAAGAATGTACAAGCCGGGTGACGGCAACACTGCTGTATACTGGCTGAAGAACGGCAGGGCAGTATTCGCATCCTTCACAGCGGCTCCGGAAGAACTGGAATTCTGACCGCCAGGGAAGACAGAACGGATGATTTCCATTCTGTCTTTTTTTTTTTTT
>CACYXJ010000017.1:28301-64160 GCA_902778375.1 uncultured Erysipelotrichaceae bacterium | reverse complement strand
GATCGGGAAGATGACGCCGATGGTTTCCCCGCCCAGTTTCTTTCTGATATCGTCGCCGATATCGTCGATCGAACAGTAATTGCCCTGTACTCTGGCAAGGACCGATTCGGTAACTGCCAGGACATCCCTGTCCCTGATTTCAAATTCCCCTGCTTCAGCCGCCTTGAGCACGGTTTCGACAACAATTTCTTTCAGATTATCTCCGGTCTTCACGATCGGGGCGCGGAGTCCGCGTGATACAGTACCGCTGTAACGTTCCATATTATTTTCTTACCTCATTTCCGGCATAATTATATCAATGAACCGAAGCATGTAACAGCATTATTATTCCGGCTTTGAAAATAATGCTTGATGTTTTTATTGAAATGGATATAATGTTTATTGCAGTAATTGTTGGGATATAGCCAAGTGGTAAGGCAGCTGGCTCTGAACCAGCCATTCGGGAGTTCAAATCTCTCTATCCCAGCCATAAGGGAATGCAAACCGCATTCCCTTTTTTATTCATTGTAAGAGACCCCGATTTAGAGTAAAATTGACAGGTATAAAAGGAGTTAACAACATGTCTATCAGAACCAGATTCGCACCAAGCCCGACCGGTTACATGCATATCGGCAATCTGCGTACTGCCCTCTATGCATATCTGGTCGCCCGCAAGGATCCTGAAGGTGTCTATATCCTGCGTATCGAGGATACCGACCAGGGACGTCTTGTCGAAGGTGCTACGGATATTATCTACGATACACTGAAAGCCTGCGGCCTGCGTCATGACGAAGGTCCGGATGTCGGCGGCGATTACGGTCCCTACGTTCAGTCAGAACGCGTCAGGGATGGACTTTACAAGGATTACGCACACAAACTGATCAGACGCGGCGGTGCCCATTACTGCTTCTGCGATGAGGAAATGCTGCAGGAAAGACGCCAGGCTGAAGGCGACAGTTTCAAGTATGACGACCCCTGCAAGCTGCTTTCCGTCGAGGAATGCGAAAAGCGGATCGCAGCCGGCGAAAAATATGTCATCCGCCAGACAATTCCGGAAGGACAGACATCCTTCAATGACGAAGTGTTCGGCACCATTACCGTTGACAACGAAACCCTCGACGAGCAGGTCCTGCTCAAGAGCGACGGTTTCCCGACCTATAACTTCGCCAATGTCATCGATGACCATCTGATGGGAATCACCGATGTCGTACGCGGCATGGAATATCTTTCCTCAACACCGAAGTACAACCTGATCTATGAAGCCTTCGGCTGGGAGATTCCCCGCTATATCCACTGCCCGCCGGTCATGAAGGATGAGCACAGCAAGCTCTCCAAGCGCAACGGCGATGCCAGCTTCCAGGATCTTGTTGCCAAAGGCTATCTGCCGGAAGCAATCCTGAACTATATCGCCCTGCTCGGCTGGGCACCGGAAGAAGACCGTGAAATCTACACCATCGACGAGCTTGTCCAGGCATTCAATGTCAGGCGCATCGGCAAGGTCGGCGCCATCTTCGATCCCGAAAAACTGAAGTGGCTCAACGGCATGTGGCTGCGCGCCATGGATCTGGATGCCTACACAGCACTGGTCACTCCCTATATCGATCAGGCAGTCAAAGGTGATTTTGACCGGAAAAAGATCGCTGCCATCATCCAGCAGCGTGCCAATACCCTGCAGGAAATCCCTGATATGCTGGGATTCCTCGATCACTTCGAACCGTTCGACAGTGAACTGTATTTCAACAAAAAGATGAAAACCAACGCCGAGGTCGCAAAGGAAATCCTTCCCGAGTGCCTCGAGGTTCTGAAAAACCAGGAAGACTGGTCGCAGGAAGCGCTCCATACCGTTCTTCTCGAACTGCCGAAAAGGCTGGAAAAGAAAAACGGACAGGTCCTCTTCCCGCTCCGTATTGCCATCACCGGCAAGGCCTCCACGCCGGGCGGAGCAATCGAGATCGCGTCCATCCTCGGCAAAGAGGAAACCCTCCGCCGTCTGGAAACCGCGATCAGCCGGCTCTGATCACTGATAATGAAAAATACCAGAAATGGTATTTTTTATGGAAAGCCTGATAATTCGAATCAGGATGAATGAGGTACAATATCGATATGACTTACAGATGGATAGAAAACATACCGGCTGAACAGCTGGATGCCTTTGTGGAAAGCTGCGGGAACGGTTCCGTTCTGCAGGAAAGCAGATGGGCAAAGGTCAAGGAAAACTGGGAATCCTATTTTGTCGGTGTCAGCGACGGAAAACAGATCGTTGCGACAGCGATGATCCTTTCCCGCACTCTTGTCAGACCATTCACGCTGTTCTATATCCCGCGCGGTCCGATCATGGACTTTGAAAACCACGAGCTTGTGGAATTCTTCTTTGCCGCTCTTAAGAAGTTCGCGAAGAAAAAACATGCCGTCTATGTGAAATTCGATCCGCTGATCGTTCATTCTGTTCACCAGCCCGGTGACGAGGTCGAGGTGAAGGAAGACGATCCGCTTACCGCTTACCTGAAAAGCATCGGCATGAAGCACCATGGCTATACACTGGATTTCGATTCCACCTTCCAGCCCCGCACCCAGGCGGTCGTTTATCTCAACGAAGACAAACCGATGAACAAAAAACTCAGATACTATCTGAACAACGCGAAAAACCGCCATGTCGAGATTGTCCGGATGAAGGAAGATGGCGTCGACCTGTTTGCCGAACTGGAACACAAGACCGAGCAGCGCAAGAACATTTCCCTGCGCAATGCTGATTATTTCCGCCGCCTGATGCAGATTTACGGCGATGAGGCTGACCTTTCCTTCGCCAAGCTGAACGTCGAAACCTCGCTGCAGCGTGAGGAACAGCTGAAAGCGGATCTCGAAAAACAGCTGGAAGATCCCAAGTACAGCAAGAAGAAGCGCTTTGAAATCGAAGAGCGGCTGGCAAGTGTCAATAAATATATCGACAACCTGCAGTCCTTCCAGAAGGAATACGGCAATGAAATATGGATCTCCGGCGGACTGATCATCCGCAGCGGCAGATTCTCCGAACTGCTGTATGCCGGCATGGATGAGAACTTCCGTTCCTACCGGTCCAATTCCTCCTTCCAGGATGCCCTTGACTGGGCAAAGGAAAACGGCTGCGAGAAGTGCAATACCGGCGGTGTCGAAGGAACCCTGGATGACAGTCTGACCGTGTTCAAGCAGCTCTATTCGCCGCATTTCGAAAGCTATATCGGCGAATTCGACATGCCTGTCAATACCGCTCTCTACGGCATCATCAACACTGTCCTGCCGTTTGCCAAAAAAGCAAGATTTGCCATTGCTGCAAGACGCAAGCAGAAAGAATGATCAGATAAGGATCCCCCTGCGGGATCCTTTTTTTAACAAAAAAAAGGAACACATTTTACTGTGTTCCATTCAGTGACGCGTACGGGATTCGAACCCGTGAATGCCGCCTTGAGAGGGCGGTGTGTTAAGCCGCTTCACCAACGCGCCGTGACCAGGAATCCCCAGCGGATTCCTGTGTGCTTTGATATATTACTATATTTTGGCTGATAAGACAACCGGCTTATGCCTTCAGTTCTGCCTTGGCAGCATCAACCAGATCAGCAAATCCCTTTTCGTCATGGATGGCGATTTCAGACAGCATCTTGCGGTTGACATTGATGTTGGCCAGTTTCAGACCGTGCATGAACTTGCTGTAGCTGAGGTCATGCATTCTGCATGCGGCGTTGATACGGGCGATCCACAGCTTGCGCATTTCACGCTTTGTCTGCTTTCTGCCGATATAGGAATATCTCAATGAACGCATTACCTGCTCATTGGCTGTTCTGTACAGAAGGTGCTTGCTTCCGAAATAGCCCTTGGCAAGCTTCAGTACTTTCTTACGTCTGTTACGTGTCGGTGTTGATCCTTTTACTCTCATCTTCTATGCCCTCCTGATTATCCCTGTAACAGCTGCCTGTCGCGCTTGTAGTCTGTATCGCTGGCAGTTGTACTCTTAGCCAGGTGCATCTTCTGCTTGTGGCTCTTGTTTGCTGCGAAGTGTGATACGTAGTTATGCTGTACGATCAGTTTTCCGCTGCCGGAAATCTTGGTGCGCTTAGCGAAGGTCTTCTTCGTCTTCATCTTAATCTTCTTTGGTTTCTTTGCTTTCGCTTTCATTCTTTTTCTCCTTTACCTTGCCTTTTCTCGGTGAGAATATAACGGACATCGTATTTCCTTCCAGAGAAGGAGCCTTTGTGACTTCAGCAATATCCGAAATCTGCTCAATAAACTGATTTAGGATTTCTTTTCCGACTTCCTGACGTGTAATCATACGGCCGCGGAAGCGCATGTCGATCTTCACTTTCTGCCCGTCTTCGATCCATTCTCTTGCACGCTTCAGCTTGGTGTCGAAATCATGCTGATCGATGACCGGTGAAACACGCAGTCCCTTGATTTCCGTGGTATGCTGCTTCTTCTTGGCATCGCGCGCTTTTTTCTGTTCTTCGAAACGGTAGCGTCCGTAATCGATAATCTTACAGACCGGTGTCGGTGCGTTCGGTGCGACACAAAGCAGATCCAGATCCTGCTCATAGGCTTTCTCCAGTGCTTCGCGGCGCATCATGACACCCAGCTGTTCGCCGTTCTGTCCGATGACCAGTACTTCCTTGAAACGAATGTCTTCGTTTACAAGATCCTGCGGTTCTTTACGTCTGTTTTTGTTGTTCTTCGGTCTTCCCAAGTAACCCTCCTCATTCATTCGTCAATAACTGAAAAGCAGATACGGAATACGCACCTGCCTTTAGAAAACTGTTCAGTCATTTTCTCATACGGCATTTCTACCCAGGTCCTGCGGACTTCGGGTGAGAAGTGGTGCTTCTTCTTTCCGAGATTCAATTACCTTGATAATTAAACTACCTGTCTGTCTGTTTGTCAAGCAAATTTTCAGATTTCAAAACCGGTGACATTGACAGTCACGTCACTGGCCTTGAAGCCGGTCATCAGCAGAAGATTCTCATAGATTTTGTTCTGTACCAGCTCGCATGTCGCTTCGACATTCGCGCCGTATCTGATCTTGATATCTGCCGTAATGAAAAGCTTGTTGTCTTCGATCCTGACATTGAGCGGCTTGTTGAAACGGGTGTCCGGAATACGGACAGAGTTTTCGATATCGTCAATGCTCAGTTCCGAGATCGCTTTGAAAACGGATTTATTGATGGCAATCATTCCGTTGCCGTTGTCTTCATTCAGTACTACATAATCCTGTGCCATAGTCATCACCTCCGGCTTGTCCTATTATAGCAGTTTTCATTTTATTTAAACAGTATGGAGATCTGATGATACAGATCGTTGCGAATCTCGTCGATATCACGGAGCATCGTCTTGCCGTCACTGTAGCGTTCCGGAAGCGAGTCAGTGAATGCCCGGAAGATGTTCATGCAGCGGTACAGCTTGTCTTCGTGCACGATGTCGATCTTGTCGGTATCGACCAGTGCTTCCGCCAGGATCTTGGCCAGTTCGAAATGCATCGTTTCCTGCACTTCCCTGCCGAACGACTCGAAAGTCTGCCGGTACCAGCGCGGCTGTATCAGCAGTTTGCGGATAATACTGCAGAAACTGTCGAGAACCGTCAGATTATCCCCCTGCTCCACTTCAAAGAGAACGGTGAAGAACACATGCCAGCGAAAATTTGAATTGATGACCGTCTGCATGTATTTGCCGAGGATATCGCAGAAGATATCGCGGGAATGGTATTCGCCGCTGAGCGTAAGCGCAGAACTGAAATCGATGGGTTCTTCGTTGATGACCGAGATCCGTTCCAGATAATCGACCATCTTGACACGGTTCTCTCCGTCCGCCATGAAGTCATGCAGATAGATGTACTGGGAAATCGTGGCGCTGCATTTCTTGAAGTCGGTGGTGAAGCCGACCGATTCCTTCATCTTGCGGTTGACCAGATCATTGATGCTGCGGGAAACGAACAGCTTGAAGCCCTGCTCGTCCATACCGATCTGGCTGCGCTTCGATTCGTGCGAGATCTCGTTGTACATGATTTCCAGCTGGCGGTCGACAACATCGAGATTGTCACGGATGGCACCGAGCATATTGCGGTTGAAATTGTCGTACATGACAAAATCGGGATTCTTGTACACGACCTCGTGTTCGATCTCGCTCCAGAACGTGTGAACAAGCGACTTGATCTGAAGTTCGAAATTGATGCGGGTGTAGTTGAACATATAGAACCCGTCGATACGGAAAATCGTGAAGCCGTTGCGCTGAATCTGCGGCTGCGGCATGCGCAGGTTCATGAAGATGTTCTTGTCGATGACACAGACGCTGTAGCCGCTGCTGTCATTTTCAAAGAACTGAAACAGTTTCTTGTAGATCTCGGTTTCGTTCCTGATGAAACGGCACTGAATGGTGATGCCGATCAGATCGGAAAGATGGGCAATCGCTTCCTCCGGCGTACTGTAGTCAAGATAGAACTGGTTGCGTATCAGTTTCTCCTTAAGACTGGTCGTTTTCTTGATACGGGTATAGAAATTGACGACCGAATCCTCCTTTTCCGAGAACATATTCTGGAAAGCATTCAGTACCTGCTTCTGGGCATATTGAAAAGAAGGCATCTTCCTTTCGTAATACTCAAGGGTGTCGTCTATGAAATCGAATAATTGTATGCGCATATTACTTTAACCTGTATTGTTTGGGATATTTGTTCTTGAGTGCCCGGCCGTCGCACTTTGCCCCGCCGGCTGTGTGGCCCTTCCACTGCATCGCATACCAGCCCTTGGCAAGAGACGCGCTGAGCTGTTCGCCATGGAGATATTTCAGACACTCTTCATCATTCATATCATAACAGTTTTTGAAGTCCGTGTATGCAGAAGAAAACAGATGATGGGATGGCTCAAAACGGTCCCTGACGATTTCTCCGAGGAATACCTGATGGCGGATCAGATGCAGTTTCTTCGGCATGATGAAAGGATACGTGCCGCCATAGACCCGGTTTGCCTTTACGAAATAATACGGATATGGCTTTTCAAGGATGCTGTCCAGCACGTCCCTGACATTCGCCGGCAAACGGCTTTCCATGACCGGCAGCTGCTGAGCATTGACACCGGGATCCTTGCGCATGCGGGCAATGAAATGTCCTTCGCCGCCATCCATCGGGAAGATGCGGACAGCTTTTTCCGTTTCAAAACCTTCGGCAAACCCGTGCCTTCCAAAACTGACCGGAGCATCCTCCATATGCATATCGGGATGATCCTTAAGAAACGAGGCAATCAGATATTCGTTTTCTTCCTTGTTCAGCGTGCATGTCGAATAGACGAGCACACCGCCGCCGGCCAGACAGCGGTAGGCGTTTTCGATGATCATCCGCTGCCGTCTGGCACAGAGTTCCACGTTCTGCAGACTCCACATGACTGCGGCGTTTTCCTCCTTGCGGATCATCCCTTCCCCCGAGCACGGGGCGTCACAAAGCACAGCGTCAAAATACCCTTCAAACGCAGCGGCAATCTCGTCCGTGTCGTTGTTGAAGATGATGCAGTTGGCTGCTCCGTTTCTCTCGATGTTCTCCGCCAGGATCCTGGCCCGGGAAGTATTGATCTCGTTGCACACCAGAAGTCCTTCATTCTGCAGCAGTTCGGCGATCTGAGTGGATTTGGAACCCGGTGCAGCGCAAAGATCGAGGACCTTCATTCCTTTTTCCGGTGCCAGAACGGTAACAGCGGCGGAAGCGCTTGGTTCCTGCAGATAAAAAAGCCCGCATGCATAACCGGGTGTCAGTCCCAGACCGCGTTCTTCCCGGATATAATATCCGTTCACGGCAAAAGGACTTTCCGTCATGGAAATACCGGTATCTTTCATGCAGGTCTGAACATCGGTTTTCAGTGTGTTGACGCGCAGGCCTTTTAGAGGTTTTTCATCCAGAAGACTGATATAGGCATCATATTCATCCTTCAGAAGCTCCTTCATCCGGCGCAGAAACAATTCATTCATAGTCTTTCAGTACGCTGATTACAGTGCGTCTGTCCTGGTAAAGCTGCATACTGAGATTGTCCCGGTTCTGGAAACGGATCTCCGGACGCAGATAATAGAGCGGATAGATACGGATATATTTGCCGTAGATATCACCTTTAAAACCAATCAGATGCGCTTCAATGGAAACTGTCTGACGGTAGTTCAGGGTCGGATTGTGCCCAATGTTGATCATCGCTTTATACTGGCGTCCGTTGACAATGGCAAAGCCGGCATAGACGCCTTTCTTCGGCAGCCGGTATTCCTGGGAATAGCGGACATTGGCCGTCGGGAATCCCATTCCTGTTCCTTTATGATTGCCATGGATCACGGTGCCTTCAATGAAATACGGATAGCCAAGCATTCCGTTGACTTCCGAAAGGTCGCCTTCATCCAGGGCGGCGGCGATTCTCGTGCTGGAGATCTTGCCTTTGGCATCCGTAACTGCATCCACGCATTCAACTTCAAACGGACACTGTTCCTTCAGTGACTCTGCGTTTCCCCTGCCTTCGCAGCCGTAGCGGAAATCGAAACCGCATACCAGTCCCTTCAGATTCAGTTTGCCGAGGATCTTTTCAACAAATTCCTCTGGTTCCATCTGGCTCATGTCGCGGGAAAATTTAAGGATGACGATATTCTCGATGCCGAAATGAACCGCCAGATTCATTCTCTGCCGCATGGTGGTGATATGAGTTGTGGAGTTGAGTCCTTTCAGCGTCACAACCGGATCAGGATCGAACGTGATCATCGCGCTCTCGCAGTGATTCTTCTTTGCCAGTTCAATCGTTTCCCGGATCAGTGCCTGATGGCCTCTGTGCATACCGTCAAAATAGCCGATGCAGGCGCAGAGCGGTGTATGGTGTCTTCCCGATGTATTTACTCCAATCGATATGATACGCATCAGAACAGCCCCCTTTGACAGTGATAGAGCCCGTCATTGCGTTTTTCATATGCGGCAAGGATCTTTCCGTCGTGGGCAAAAATAACTTTGTCGCCGTGACCGTCCATCCTGATTCTCATACCGTTGCCGATTCTCTTCAGATCATTGCTTTCAACCACTTCATATTCCGGTGAAAGAACTTCAAAAGGATCTGTGCAGCGGATTTCTTCCGACAGTTCTTCCAGCGTACACGCCTGCTTCAATGTCAGATGTTCGATGGCCGTTCTTTTCAGTGAAGTCATCGTTCCGTATTCGCCAAGAGCATCACAGAAATCCGTAATCAGCGTACGGATATAGGTGCCGGAAGAAACAACAGCATCCATGCTGTAGGTGTTTTCACCGGTATGATGACATTCCAGGAATGACACTTCCGCCTGCCGCGGCTGGCGTTCGACTTCAATACCTTCCCGGGCATATTCATAAAGACGGCGGCCGTTATGCTTGATGGCGGAATACATCGGTGGGATCTGCGTGATCATGCCGGTAAACGCTTGAGCTGTCTGTCTCAGTTCTTCATCATCGTGTTCACGGTATTCCTTTTCGTCGACGACCTTACCCCAGATATCTTCTGTTTCGGTTTTTTTGCCCAAAGAAAAAGACGCATGATAGGCTTTATGATCCTTCACGCAGAACGGCAGCATTTTTGTATATCTGCCAAGAAGGATGATCATCAGACCGGATGCTTCCGGATCCAGTGTTCCGGTATGTCCGATCTTTTTCTCATTGCATATGCGGCGGCATTTTCTGACAGCGTCGAAGGAAGTCATACCGGCCGGTTTGTTCAGCAGTATCACAGCGTCCATAATTACAAACCGTATTATATCAAACTGCGTGCTATAATAGCAAAGTTCAGGAGGAAGAGTCATGGCAATGCGGCATATCATTTCTGCCATCCACAAAGCCGATCTCGATTACGGTCTGATCGAGGACGGTGACAAAATCTGCGTCGGTGTGTCCGGCGGCAAGGACAGCATGCTGCTGCTTTATGCCCTGCGTCTTTACAAGGACATGATCCGCCGCTATGACGGCCGTGTGATCGATGTCGGCGGAATTCATCTGGACATGGGGTTTAGCGGCATGGACTTTTCCGATGTGGATTCTTTCTGCCGTTTAAAGGATATTCAGCTGATCCATGAAAAGACCGATATCTATGAAATCCTGAATCTGCATCCTACAGATGACAACGGTTCCATCAGCTGTTCCCTCTGTTCCCGGCTGAAGAAAGGCGCACTTGCGCGCGCCTCCCATAAATACGGGTTCAGTAAAGTGGCCTATGCCCATCACGCGGATGATGCGATTGAAACCCTGTTCATGAACATGATCTACGGCGGCCGCATCAACACTTTCGATCCCGCCATGCATCTGACTCATAACGATACGAACTTTATCCGCCCGCTCATTTATTGTTTTGAAAAAGACATCAGAAACGTTGTCGGTCAGGAATCGATTCCCGTCGTCAGAAGCACCTGTCCGATGGATGGGTATACAAGCCGCCAGGATATCAAGGAATATCTGGAAGAAACCTACCGCCGTTTCCCTGAGGCGCAGCATAATTTCCTTGTGTCATTAAGCAATACCGAACGGACAAAGCTCTGGGTCAAAGGCAAAGACTGGAAAAATGTATGAAACAGACAATCAGACGTGTATATATTGAAATCACCTCCCGCTGCAATCTGAACTGTGTATTCTGCACGGCACAGAACCGGACGGGAACTGATATGGACCCGGCCTTTTTCCGTGAAATCATCCTGCAAGTAAGAGATATTACTCCTTATGTTTATCTTCATGTCCAGGGAGAGCCGCTCTGCCATCCCCGTTTCGATGAACTCATGGATATATGTGATGAATGCGGCATGCAGGTACAGCTCGTTACCAACGGCACACTGCTGCACCGCTGGCCCGGACTGATTCATCATTCATCCTTGCGGAAGATATCCTTCTCCATGCAGAGCATCGAATACCATACGCTGGATGTGAATTCATTCTTTCAGGATATTCTTGCTTTTGCCGAAACAGCATCACTGCAGGGACGGCCGGTCACCGAAATCCGCTTCTGGCGTGATGACCAGTTTGACCAGCCGCGTACGGAAGCCTGCATTTCATATCTGCATGAACATTATCCGCTGATTCCCACCAGCCGGAAAAACAGTTACGGACTGATGAAGAACGTTTATGTTGATTTTCACAACACCTTTGTCTGGCCATCCATGGACCAGCCGGAACTGTCTGAAAAAGGTACATGCCTGGGCGGAATACGCCAGATTGCCGTACTGAGTGACGGAACAGTGGTACCCTGCTGCCTTGATGCTGAAGGTGTAATGGCACTTGGTTCTCTTCATGACCAGTCTCTGGCGGATATTCTGAAAACGGACCGCTATATCCAGCTTTGCGACGGATTCCGTTCGCACATTCTCAAGGAATCCCTTTGCCGGCGGTGCACATACCGGTGCCGTTTCGATCAGTAGATTTCAAATATCATCCCGTCAACGGCTCCCAGCGAATTGACAGAAACATGCGGATCACACAGGATTCCGCTGTTTTTTTCATAAATCAGACTGTTTTTGTTGTATTCATAAAAATCGCCCAGCTGACTTCCGGCAAGACGGCAGACCTCATCTGCCGCATCGGCAAGCATCATCCCTGAAGGTATCAGGCATTCATAGGTCCGGGCGGCAGTAAACACCAGATAGATACGGATCATCTGATCAGATGACAAGACGGATCACCTCCTTTTTTGAACCTCTGATCAGGATACCGTCTTTTTCTTTCTGCACTCCTTTTCTCATATAGCGGGAGTATTCCCGTGCGGTTTCACCGATCAGAAGAAGATCTTTTCGGCGGTATGCTCCTTCGTTTCTCTGTACATCCCGCCACAGTATAAAGCTGATTTCTTTTATGCCCGGGACCCGTTTTTTCAGATCATCCAGTTCATCTTCGAATTCGGCAGTAATAATGGTTTTTTCGTTTGCCACATACCATTCATAACTGCCGTACAGCATTCCCAGCGGTGTCCCGGATATCGGACAATCCGCCGGTGAAAGTTCTTCCTTCATATAAGGCAGTCTGTAGGTATCCTTGTCTCCGGTAACATCCGGAAATGCTTTCTTCAGTTTATCGTCATCAGCCTGAAACCAGGCAAAATCCAGAGCCTTTTCACGCCGGTAAAGACCATGTCCGGATTTACGAAGCGGTTCTCTGTGGGGCATCTGCAGGAATGACTGGATCTCATTGCTGCTGTCGTTTTTCAGGCACCAGAAATCCGAGATCAATGTCTGTTCACGGTAGTTCAATAATGAAGAAGAACGCATGATCAGCCAGAGATCGACATGATACCGGCCGCCGCTTTGCAAAATCTCATTAAGATACTCTCTGTTCTGCGCATTGCTTTGATAGAAATGTGACAGGTCGGACACAATCAGCACCCTGCGTTTTCCGTCATCCAGCTTCATTCTGGTAAAAAGGTTGCTGATTTTTTCTTCCTGTGACGTTTTCAGTAAGTTGTTCAACACACCTGCTGTTTCCGCTACTTCAAAAATATCTGCAGTAAAATCATTGATCAGATATATTTCATCCGGAGTTAAATCAGATGTGATCAAAGCAAAAATCAATGCCTTCAGAAAAGAAACAGTTTCTGTAACATCTGCGGAAAGAACGGCATGAAAGTCAGAATTCTCATTCAGAACAGACATCGTCCGATACTTCTTTTCTTCATAATCATCCAGAAGTGCCAGCAATCCCCTTTCCCAGTACTCTTTTTCCGCATGCAGATCAGGAACAGGTTTAAGCCACATCGCTTTTTCCTGAACCGGCGAGTTTTCATGCAATGTCTTCAATATATCCGCAAATTCAGTTTTGTTTTCTGATTCTTCTTCAAACCGGATCTCGACCATTCCTTTCTCGTCAAGGATCGCTGCATGTTTATCTGAATTCTGAAGAATCCCATGAAGATATCCGCATTGTCCATGGTAAATCCTTTCTCCTCCGGACATGATAAAGGATCCCGGCCGGTTCAGATAAAAGGCGTCCGGACAATGAATCATCTCGATGGAATCCTGTTTTTCTGCCACTTTCAGACAGATGCGGAAACCGATATTGGACCAGATCTGATCGGTCACAATACCGCCCGGCTTCTGGGTTGCCAGGATCAGATGAAGACCAAGACTTCGTCCCAGTCTTGCAATACGTACCAGTTCATCGAGAAAATCCGGCCTTGAACGTTTCAGTTCGGCAAATTCATCGACGATCAGGACAATATCCGCAAGATCCGGCAAGTCCATTTGCTCACGGTAAAGTCGGCGGTAATCCTTCAGATTGGCAACCGGAGAACAAGACATTCTGCTCATTTTGCCGAAAAGCATTTCCCTCTGTTTCAGAAGATTCTGCAGGGAGAACAGTGCCCGTTTCATATCATCCACATCAAGATCGCTCAGCAGTGATGTCATATGCGGCAGCTGCATGCCTTCCTGCAGAAGACTCTGAAATCCGCTTCCGCCCTTGAAATCGATTACTGAGAACTGCAGACGCGACGGCGGATAACGTACTGCCAGAGATAAAATCATACTCAGCAGCAGTTCGCTTTTACCCGATCCCGTCGTACCGGCAATCAATCCATGCGGTCCGTGTCCGTTTTCATCGAGATCCAGCCAGATCTGCTCACCATCCGGAGAAACACCGATCACACAGCAAAGATCTTCGCTGTTTTTATTTGTCCTCCATTGTTCAGAAATCCGCAGTTCTGCGCAGTTTCTCACTCCGAGCATGGACAGGAAACCGCCGTTATGCTGCATCAATGTTTTCCTTGTTCTGTAAGGATTTGCAAAATGCAGCAGTATATCCTTTTCCTTAATCATATCCAGTTCTGTTTCCAGAAATCTGTGCTTCAGCTGATCATTGATGAGTGTCTTCTGTCCTTCCAGATGGACGCGCAGATCACAGCGGTGTTTTCCGCTTTCCTTTTCAAAATAAAGAACAGATACATTCTCCCCTGATTCAATTTCTTTATCTGAAGCCAGTGCAAATATACATAGGTATTCCTGCTGACTGTTCTTCAGATATTCCTTCAATTCATCTTCATCATGAAACAGAAGTCTTAGTCCCTGTCTGTCCGTTCCGGCGGTTTCGCACAGCACCAGATCTGTTTGTGTATCTTCAGTGCAATTAAGAATACATACAGGTAATTCCGGATACATGTAATAAAGTGTTGAAAGATTCAGACTGAGTAACCGGCCGTCATCGTTTTCAATGACAATGCTTCGGTAAACAGTGATATCGTACAGTACGGATGTATCATTGATTTCTTTGGAGATATCTGTAATCTTCGCAATCATTTCCCTGACTTTGTCATCGCGAGAAACCAGTGGCTGCTGCATGTGTATTTCCATGATGTTTCCGCCATTGCCGAAATACAGAAAAACCTGTTTTTCATGATGGATGCATACCGGATGATCTTTCAGCCAGACACTGTCACACATATGTGGCTGCATTGCGGCACTCATGGCGTAACTGTTATACAGATCATTCTGTTCTTGAACATCCCGGGAGAACTGTTCAATGTCATCAGCAAATTCTTTCAGGATCTTTTCTCTTTTCTTTCTCCTCTGCCTCTTTTCAGACAGCCTTTGCAGAGGATTGAAAAGCAGTGCCGACAGCAGCATGACTGCCGGCAGAAGAATGCCGGGAATGATATCGAAATAGCTACGGCCTGCCATGTAATTACGGTAACCGTTCATCATGCCGGCCGCCAGGGAAGCAGAAGCCATCATCATTGCCGGTCCCATCGAAAGAAACAGATTCAGGGAATAGCTGTCATCGGGCAGCCGCGGGACTTGCAATGTGCACTCTATTGCCGCTTCCTGAACAGCCGGCAGATCGTTGCTGCAGAGAACGGTTTTTCGAGGTGGTATGGTCTGAGACTTCAGCCTGGCATGAAAGAAAACAAAACTGTCCGACAGCGTAAAGTATGAGTTGATCATCAGAAAATCATCATGAAATATGATCCGCAGTCCCATGAATTCAAATCTGTCGCCGCGGCAATAACACGCTTCATCTTCAATGATATTTCCGTTATGCATTCCGGCATGAAGACCGTTGACATAACGGATCCTCCTGCTTTGTGGATCGATTGCAAACGCATGAGGAAGGATCAGAGGAAGATCGACACAGATATCATCTTCAGCCGCCGAACCGACAGTGAATTCTTGTTCGGGATAACGGAAACGGCGGAAACTGCTGAATCCTTCAGGAATCTGCAGAAAATACAAATGCGCTTCTCTCTTCCGCTCCCGGTCCGTGATAATGACAGACATGTTTTCCCGGATCGGGTTTTTACGGTCGGCCTGAATCCGGGATGGCAGACGCAGATACCATCTGTCATCCTGGAAGAACAAGGAACAGGGACGATCAAGTATCGTTAGATCCTCCCTGTCCTTCTTAAGAAACTGCATCCTTCCCCTGCCTTCTTCAATCAGAATCAGCAGCATCCCCGTTTACCTGCGGCACGATCACACTGCATGTGATCCGGTATTTCCCGTCAGAAGTACTGACGGAAATCGTTGTACTGCCGCTCTGCAAAGCCGTTACTGTGCTGCCGCTGACAGCGGCGACAGACGGATCGTCGCTTTCATACACCAGATTGTTCAGGCTGTAACCGGCCGGCACTGCCAGTACCTTCAGTTCTTTTGACTCTCCTGACGCAAGACTGAACGCGTAGTTTTCAATCACGATATTGCTTGAGACACGAAGATGATCAGATTCTTCGCCTTTCCGATGATCGCCATATGTGCATTCCTTTACCGGCTGCCAGTTTTCATAATGTCCGCCGATGCCTTTGATCAATGGTGCATTGGTCTGGTTCAGCAGATGCACTTCACCGCTCAGTCCCATCTTTCCCAGGGCTGTCGCCTTGGAATTGGCACTGAGATCCAGGATCCAGTTGCCGTCCAGATCGGCGCAGACAAATGCATTCTCATTGCCGTCCGACATCAGATCTGCCGCATAGGCATCCACATCAGTCGAAGCATTCTGCATCTTTCCTTCCTCATCATAGAGGTGCACTGTGGCAGATGCGGTACCGGCTGCCCCGGCTTCGCACATCAGATCGCACAGGCACATATTCATCATGTTCAGACCGATCCTTATACCTGTGGCGAAATGAAAACTGCTGCGGATCAATGCTTCCTTCGTGTGATCGAAATCCTTGATCATGCGGATCGATCCGTTTCTGACTTCCATGCCGCACACGGTATCCTGGCCAAGGCTCAGCTCCGCCTTTCCGTCAGCCATAAGATTCAGCCGCAGATCAGCTTCAATGCTGGCATATGGCGCCTGGGGCAGCGGCAGACGGATCCTGCACAATGTAAATGTGGCGTCTATGACATCTTTCTTTTCCTGATAGAAACTGCTGATGGAAGAAAGAAAAGAAGCCGGATCGAGACGGCTGAAATCGCCGTACAGATATTTCTCTTCCGTCCCCTGCACCGCGAAGTTTTCATCGGTATGAAAGGAAGCACGGAAATAGGCATTGTCCAGAATTCCCTGATCGGAATTCCAGTCATAGTCGACCTGCAGACCGCTCAGTCCCACTTCACTGCTGACAATGCCGCCGTGTGCCAGCTGTTTTTCCGCATGCGCGGTAATACTGCCGCCGGACGCCCGCAGACTGATTACCCAGTCATTGACCTTATACTGCTGCAGAAGTCCCCGCGCGGACATGTTTCTGAACCGGGCATGTTCCGTGTCCTCAAACTGGGGTTCATTCAGAATTTCCCCGTTCGGACCGAGGATCAGGGCCTCTTCGAAGCTGACCGTCTGACTGCCGCTGGCATGGATTTCTTCCGCAACCGCCATGGCATCAGGAACGATCAGTTTTGCTGTATCATCCTCGATGCTTTCGACCTGATAGATTTCCTGTCCGCCTTCCCTGCGGCAATATACATAATCCCCGGTCACTGCTTCCGGAATCCTTGCGGTCAATGTGTCTTCATCGATATCATCCGCTTCGATTTCCTTCATCGGAATATCCTCTTTCGGAACCAGTTCAAATTCCGGTTTGCCGATTTCCCGGTGATTGATGAATCCGATTACTGTTTTCAGAGCCTGTTCCGCTTCCTCCTTTGCGGCAATATCCTTGGGATGAAACAGTGACCGGCTGTCTGTTTTCAGAAGACCGGCAGCGATGGCATTGTTGACAGCATCGGGAAAACGGCTCTGGTTCAGATCCGCGGCATAGGTGCCGCTGATGTTATCTGTTCTGCCGCTGAGATTCATCAAAGTATATGCCATCCATTCCCGGCTCAGCATGTCATCAGGTTCAAAAGCGACTGACGGATCGAGAATCTCCCATTCAACTGCTGCCTGGACAGCTCCGAAGCACCTGTCCTCCGGAGTGATGTTGAGATAGTACGGTTCTTTCTGACGGTATGACAGGATACCGGCTTCTTCATTGATCATGCTGATCCACTCGGAAATCAGAATACCGTCAGTGATCTGTTTCCGACATCCTGTCAGACTGACAGCCAGTATCCATGTCAGAACAGTGCATGCCAGTCTTTTAGTACTGGATGCCGGACGCATTGCCGGTGATGGCAGACTCGAGCGAATCGTAACTGGATACTGTCAGTTCAAGGAATCGCGCGTATTCGTCGATAACTGTTTTCTGCCTGTCAAAACGGTTGGCGAACATACCGAAACGGCTGCGGATCTCCTGGGATCCTTCCGAGATCCAGGTTCCCGAGAGAAGATTCATCTCCTTTTTCATCTCGTTCAGGGCATCATACATCATCTGATTCAGCTGACGGATGCGGGATGCGGTCTCTGATACTTCATTCAGCGAAATACTGATCTGGTCCATTTCTTACCTCCTTCAAAGACTGCCCAGGGCATTTGCCTGGGATGTCAGTTCGTCCTGGGTGTCGCGGTATGCCCTGGCACTGTTTCTCAGGAAATCGGAATACTGCGAGCAGAGAATGGAAAGCTGGCGGAAATCTGTCTCAAACCTTCCGATCTGGGATGTAAAGGTCATGTTGTCCTTGCCTTTCCATGCTGAAGACATCATGTCCACAGCCGCGAAAAGATCCTGCATCGACCGCAGGTAATCCTGGTTTCTTTCTTCCATGCGGGCAGCACAGGATTCAAGCTGTCCGGGTTCAACGGATATCGTTCTCATTCTGTTTTCTCCTTTCACCCTTGTTATTGTTTCCGGACAGCGAAATCCCGAAAAAAAAGGCAGTGCTTACGCATCTGCCTCTTGTTCTTCAATTTCCGGTGTTTCTTCCGGTTCTTCGATTTCTGTTTCTTCCTCATGCAGGGAAGCGATGATCTCGTCGATATGACGGCCGTGCTCCTCGGTCGTATCGAGCACGAATGTCAGTTCCGGTGTGCGGCGGATGGAGAGCCGCTGCGACAGCGCGGAACGGATGAATCCCTTAGCCCTGTTGAGAGCTTTGAGTCCGGCCTGAGCCCTGGCATCCTTGCCGAGAAACGAAACATAGACCTTGGCATAACTGTGATCATTCGATACTTCCACATCGGTGATCGTCACAAATCCGACATCGGCATCCTTGACTTCAAACTGGACGATGTCGGAAATATCCTTGCGGATAATTCCTTCCAGCCGTTTCTGTTTGATACTGCTCATGATCAGCCCTCTGCCGGTACCTGCTGTTCCTCGAAGGCTTCGATCAGGTCGCCGATCTTGATGTCGTTATAGTTCTGGATCGTGATACCGCAGTCATAGCCTGCCAGTACTTCCTTGGCGTCGTCCTTGAAGCGCTTGAGGGATCCCAGCTTGCCGGTGTAGACAACGATACTGTTGCGGATCAGTCTGACACCACAGGTATTTGTAAGCTTGCCGTCGGTGACCATGCAGCCGCCGATCGTGCCGATCTTGGAAGCCTTATATGTTTCCCGGACTTCAGCCTGACCGATGACGACTTCTTCGTATACCGGTTCAAGCATACCCTTCATGGCCAGTTCCATTTCTTCGGTAGCCTTGTAGATAATGTTGTGCAGACGGATCTCGACACCGTCTTCTTCCGCCTTCTTGCGGATCGTGGCATCAGGTCTTACATTGAAGCCGATGATCATCGCCTTGGAGGCGTTGGCCAGCATGATGTCGGATTCGGTGATCGCACCGGCCGTGGCGTGGATGACATTCACCTTGACGCCGCTGACATCGAGTTTTTCCATCGAGGAACGAACGGCTTCAGCAGAACCCTGTACGTCGGCCTTGATGATGATCGGGATTTCCTTGATCTCGCCCGATTCGATCTGCGAGGAAAGGTCTTCCAGGGACATGGCGCTGGTCTTGCGTCTGTCAGCTTCGATCTTGCGTCTTCTGCGTCTGTCGGCAATCGCGCGTGCTTCCTTTTCATCGGTGAAATTACGGAACAGGTCACCGGCTGCCGGAACTTCGTTGAGACCGATGATTTCGACCGGTGTCGAAGGACCTGCTGTCTTCAGTTCATGACCGTTTTCATCGATCATCTTACGGACTTTGCCGAAACTGGTTCCGACAACGACCGGATCTCCCTGATGCAATGTACCGTTCTGGACAAGCAGTGTCGCGACCGGACCGCGGCCCTTGTCGAGTTTTGCTTCAATGACGGAACCGCTGGCGATTGCTGATGGATCGGCCTTGAGTTCCCTGACATCGGCAACCGTCAGGATCGTTTCCAGAAGGTCTTCGATACCGTCGCCCTTCTTGGCGCTGGTCGGTACGAAAATCGTATCTCCGCCCCATTCTTCCGGCATGATGCCGAGATCGGACATTTCCTGCATGACACGGTCGGGATTTGCATCCGGACGGTCCATCTTGTTGACAGCGACGATGATCGGAACACCTGCTGCTCTGGCATGGTCGACTGCTTCTCTTGTCTGCGGCATGACACCGTCGTCGGCTGCGACGACGATGACAGCGATATCGGTAACACTAGCACCGCGGGCACGCATGGCAGTAAATGCCTCATGACCCGGAGTATCGAGGAATGTCACCTTGCGGCCGTCGACTTCGACCTGATAGGCACCGATTGCCTGGGTGATACCGCCGGCTTCACCGGCAGCGACCTTGGTGCGGCGGATCGTGTCAAGCAGTGTCGTCTTACCATGGTCGACGTGACCCATGATGGTGACGACCGGCGGGCGTTCCACAGCTGCGGATTCATCGATCGTCTCGTCGACTTCCAGGCTGTCTTCCTCACGTTCCTTTACTTTCGTCGGCTCGATGTCATAGGTAATGCATACGAGTTCGACCATTTCATCTTCCAGGGCACTGTTGATGGTAACCATCTTGCCCTCCATGAACAGCATCTTGATGATGTCACTGGACTGACGGCCTACTTTTTCGGCCAGTTCACCGACAGTGATACCGTCTGTATAGGTAATGGCATGAATATCGATCACCTTTCTCGGTGCACTCTGTTCATAATTACGTCTTCCGCGGTTGTTGTTTTTCTTATTGCGGTTATTTCTGTTTGCTGGTTTCCGGTTATTTGCCATTCGCCACCTCCTTGCTATTTTGTTACTTCATTTTCGATTTCTTCCCAGAAGGATTCAGGAATCTCCATTTCAAGAGCCTGTTTCAGGGCTCCTTTTTTCTTAGCCAGTTTCACGGCTTCGATATCCTTCTTCAGATAGGCGCCATGGCCGTTGGTACGACCGGTCCTGTCGATCGCCAGTTCTCCTTCCGGTGTTCTGACGATCCTGAGAAGTTCTTTCTTGGGGAAGTGCTCACCGGTGGCGATGCACTTCCGCATCGGAATCTTACGGGGCATCAGTTATTGTCCTCGTCGTAGTAGTCTTCGTACTCATCGTAGTCGAAGTCATACTCACGTTCTTCTTCCTCCAGCTGGGCTGCTTCGATTTCAGCAAGTTCCTCCTCACTGTAGATCGGACGATTGTCGACAGCTGCGAGATTCTTCTTGATCTGCTCTTCCAGATCCTTGTTGCGGACCTTGTATTCGTCTTCGTCGTTCTTTTTCTTCTTGCGCTTCGGACGTTCGGCCTGCTTCGGCTTGGATGTTTCCGTCAGTTTCTCAAAGACGGATACATAGGTATTCTTGGCAGCCATTTCTTCCAGGTCGGCATGACGCTTGGAGGCAGCCGGTTTTTCTGCCGGTGTTTCTTCTTCGGCCTCTTCCTCTTCAATTTCAGGTTCGGAAACAGGAGCCGGTTCTTCGACAGCGGCCGGTGCAGTCTCTTCAGCCGGTGCAGCAGCTGTTTCTTCTTCGCTCTCATCCGGTTTCATCGCGATTTCGTCACGGATGCGGTCACGCATGACTTCCTGCATTTCTTCCGGAATCAGATCTTCATCCTCTGCTTCCTCTTCGCCGCGGGCAGCTCTTTCAGCAGCCAGCTTGGCAGCGGCAGCAAGTCTTCTTTCCTCAGCGGCCTTCGCTTCAGCTTCCAGACGCTCGATTTCCCTGCGGGCAGCTTCACGGCGCAGTTCTTCCCTGCGGGCTTCAGCCTTCATCAGCAGTTCGTCATAGTCATATCCGAGTTTCTCGAGTTCCTCGCGGGTCTTGATATCGATCTTGTGATTTGTCAGTTTTACCGCAAGACGGGCGTTCTTGCCGCGTTTGCCGATTGCCAGCGAAAGCTGGTCGGGATCGACAACCACCAGCAGGCTTCTTTCATCTTCACCCGGCAGGACGGCATTGACTTCCGCCGGTGCCAGGGCATTCTTGACAAGCTCAGTGATATCGTCGCTCCACTGGAAGATATCGATCTTCTCGCCATGCAGTTCATCGATGATCACGCTGACACGCTGGCCGCGGGGACCGATGCAGGCACCGACAGGATCGACTTCCGGATTGTGGGAAACGACAGCCATCTTCGTGCGTTCGCCGGCATCACGGGCAATCGCCTTGATTTCGACGATACCCTGGAAGATTTCCGGAACTTCCTTTTCGAACAGGCGCTTGACCAGAGTCGCGTCGGCTCTGGAAACAAGAACCTGGGAACCTTTTGTCTCCTTGTTGACTTCGGTAATGACAACTCTCAGTTTCTGTCCTTCCGTAAGTCTCTCGTCGGGAATGGCGGCGGAATGCGGCATCATAGCCACTGTCTTGCCGAGGTTGACGAGAGTGAATTTTTCCTTGACGGATTCGACAATGCCGAGAACCATCTCATGCAGCTGGTCGATGTATTCGTTGTATACAGCGACTTTTTCTGCTTCGCGGATCTTCTGGCGCATGACATTCTTGGCCAGTGTCGCGGCGGCTCTGCTCATGCCGGTGATTTCGATCTGACGGCTGATGACATCGCCGAGAACCGCATCCGGCTTCAGAGCTTTCGCGTCTTCCAGAGAGATCTCGAGTTCGTCGTCTTCGACTTCCTCGACGACCGTGTAGTTCTGGTACAGGTCGATCGTCTGTTTCTTTTCGTTGATCTCGGCAACGACATCGATATCGGTCAGTTCGGCATCCTTTTTGTATGCCTTCGCCATTGCTTCTTTCAGAGCATCCAGAATGACTTCGGCAGGAATGTTTCTTTCCTCTTCGACGGCATTGAGCGCCTTGATCATATCCTTGTATTTGAGTTCCATGATTTGTCTCCTTATAACCTCACTGCCATTCTGGCAAACTCAACATCTTCAAGCGGGAACTCGGCAGTTCTGACTGCCGCCTTGTCCCGGTACTGCAGTTTGATGACACCGTTTTCCGTACCGGTGATTTCTCCGGTCAGTTCTGTCATCTTCCTGAACGGCTTGTTCAGCCTGATATATACATATGAACCGGTCATATTCAGAAGTTCGTTCAGATCCCTGATTTCCCTCTCGGCACCGGGACTGCAGACTTCCAGCGTATACTCGCCTTCGATCGGGTCTTCAGCATCGAGAATAGCGCTGATCTTCTCACTGACATCGGCGCAGGTATCAAGATCCATCGATCCGTCT
This sequence comes from uncultured Erysipelotrichaceae bacterium, assembly GCA_902778375.1. GTDB lineage: Bacteria > Bacillota_I > Bacilli_A > Erysipelotrichales > Erysipelotrichaceae > Bulleidia. Next base: position 41,367 of record CACYXJ010000017.1, on the reverse strand, counting down.
TTCTTCATGATGGCGATCTGCAGGGTATGATCCCTGTCATTGATCCATTTCATTTCATAGAGAACGACATCGCATTCCGAAAATACAGGTTCGAATAACTCTTTCAGTTTTTCAAGTTTATTCATATTCCTCCATACACAACACAAGGAGTGCTTTCGCACTCCCTGTTGTCTGTTACGTAGAAAGTATAGTAAATTTGTTTTCCGCCTGCAAGTGAAAATGTGCATTTTATGCGGTTTTCCGGTGTTTTTTGTGCTTAGAGGCAGCCTTTTTCAGGTGCTTTTGGTCAAGTTCCTTTGTCCGGGTGATGCAAGTATGTCTTTTTTCTAGTCATCCACCGGGAACATGCGGGCGGCGGCCACGACAGTCTGCCACTTCTCGTACAGATGATCCGCTTTGCGCTTGCTCATCTGCGGTTTGAAGATCGTCTCACCTTCCGTGCTGCTGAGTTCCTTCAGATCTTTCCAGAATCCGACAGCAAGACCGGCCAGATGAGCGGCACCAAGGGCGGTCGATTCAACGACTGCCGGACGGCTGATCTCGCACTGCAGCAGGTCGCTCTGGAACTGCATCAGATAATCGTTGGCACAGGCGCCGCCGTCGACTCTCAGTCTTGTAATCGGGATGCGGCTGTCAGTCACCATGGCATCAAGAACGTCCCTTGTCTGATAGGCAAGCGAATCAAGCGTCGCCTTGGTGATGTCAGACTGGGTCGTTCCCCGTGTCAGACCGAAGATGGCACCGCGGCACTTGTCATCCCAGTAAGGTGCGCCAAGACCGGTGAATGCCGGCACGACATATACTCCGCTCTGCGGGGCGGCATCTCGGGCAAATTCTTCCGACATCGAAGCCTTCGGGAAAAAATGCATCTCGTCACGCAGCCACTGGATGGCGGAACCGGCAACGAAGATCGAGCCTTCAAGGGCATATGTGATGCGGCCGTTGATTCCACAGGCAATCGTCGTTACCAGACCGTGCTCGCTGCGTTTCGGTGTTTCACCGGTATTCATCAGCATGAAGCAGCCGGTGCCGTAGGTATTCTTTACCTGGCCTTCTTCGAAGCATCCCTGACCGAACAGCGCCGCCTGCTGGTCGCCGGCGATACCGGCGATCGGCACTTCATTGCCGAAGAAATGATACGGTGCCGTTCTGGCATAGACTTCGCTGCTGTTTCTGACTTCCGGCAGCATGCATAACGGGATATTCAGGATCGAGCACAGTTCCTCATCCCACTTTTTCTCATAGATGTTGTAAAGCAGCGTACGGGAAGCGTTGGTATAGTCCGTAACATGAGCCTTGTTGCCGGAGAGGCACCATACCAGCCAGCTGTCGATCGTTCCCGCCATCAGCTTGCCCTGTTCGGCAAGTTCCTGGGCACCGTCGACATGGTCGAGGATCCATCTGATCTTGGTACCTGAGAAATACGGGTCGATCCGCAGTCCGGTCTTCGAGCGGAACAAATCGTCATACCCTTCTTTTTTGAGTTTGTCGCAGATCTCCGACGTCTGTCTTGACTGCCATACGATGGCATGATAGATCGGCAGGTTTGTTTCCTTGTTCCATACGATCGTTGTCTCGCGCTGGTTGGTGATGCCGATGGCGGCAACTTCGGAAGGATCGATGCCGGCATTCTGCACACAGGTCGCCATGCAGGAGAGCACCGAGATCCAGATTTCGTTTGCGTCATGTTCGACCCAGCCCGGATGCGGAAAATACTGGGTAAACTCTTTCTGCGCACTGGCCTTGATGTTGGAATCGTGATCAAAAAGGATCGCCCGCGAACTGGTCGTCCCCTGATCGATTGCCATGATATATTTCTTCATGATTTTTTCACCGTTTCCTTTATTTCATTATCTCCTTTGTGACCGGATTATTCAAACAGAAAAAGACCACCCGTATGAGGATGGTCTTCATTTTTTATAAGTGAAACAAATATGGCTTTATGTTTTGTTCCGGCATCCGCTTCTCACAGCCTGGCTTCAGCATGTGATCAGCTTCCGTCTTCCGCCGGAATGAAACTCCCCCAGGTAATCAGATGTGATTACTTTTTCTTCGCGGTCTTCTTTGCCGCGGTTTTCTTGGCAACTGCCTTCTTGGCGGCAGTTTTCTTTGCCGTTACCTTCTTGGCAACCTTCGCTGCTACACCGTTCTTACGGTCGAGTTTGATTGCTGCCTGAGCAGCAGCCAGACGGGCGATCGGTACACGATACGGAGAGCAGGAAACATAATTCAGACCAACTTCATTGAAGAATTCAATGGAAGCCGGGTCGCCGCCGTGCTCGCCGCAGACACCGAGATGGATGTCCGGACGAGTAGCCTTACCGTCGGCTACAGCCATCTTGATCAGCTTGCCTACGCCGGCAACGTCGACGTGTGCGAACGGATCATTGTCATAGATGTGTCTGTCATAGTAGTCACCCAGGAACTTGCCGGCGTCATCTCTCGAGAAGCCGAATGTCATCTGAGTGAGGTCATTCGTTCCAAATGAATAGAATTCAGCTGTCTTGGCAATCTCACCGGAGAGCAGAGCAGCACGCGGAATTTCGATCATGGTACCGACCTTGTATTCCAGTTTTGCCTTTCTCTCAGCAATGACCTTGTCAGCTTCAGTCTTAACAATGTTGGCAACAAATTCCAGTTCCTTTGGTTCGCCTACGAGCGGAATCATGATTTCCGGAACAAGGTGCCAGTTGCGATGCTTCTTATTGATGTCGATCGCAGCATTAATAATCGCGCGGGCCTGCATAGCGCCGATTTCCGGATATGTAACATCCAGACGGCAGCCACGGTGACCCATCATCGGGTTGAACTCATGCAGTTCAGCAGCAGCCTGGGCAATGTCCTTGAGAGTGATACCAAGGTCTTTCGCGATTTCCTTGGCAGCGGCTTTGCCTTCAGCTGTTTCCATGTTCGGCAGGAATTCATGCAGAGGCGGATCCAGCAGACGGATCGTGACACTGCGGCCCTTCATTGCTTCGAAGATGCCGTAGAAGTCTTCCTGCTGATACGGTTCGAGTTCAGCAAGAGCCTTTGCACGCTGGTCGCTGTTGCGGGATACGCACAGCATACGGATAGCCTTGATACGTTCCGGTGTGTTGAAGAACATGTGCTCTGTACGGACCAGACCTACACCTTCGGCACCGAATTCGACAGCGCGCGCTGCGTCAGCCGGTGTGTCGGCGTTGGTACGGATCTTCAGAGTGCGGCGGGCATCTGCCCAGTCCATGAACTTCTTGAAGTCACCGGAGATCTTGGCAGGAACAGTGCTGATTTCACCTCTGTATACGTTACCTGTTGTACCGTCGACAGAAATGACATCGCCTTCCTTGAATGTCTCGCCGTTAACGGTGAACTGTCTCTTTTCTTCACTGACAGAGATATCACCGCAGCCGGAGACACAGCAGGCACCCATACCGCGGGCAACGACTGCAGCGTGGCTGGTCATGCCGCCGCGGACAGTAACGATTGCCTGTGATACATGCATACCTTCGATGTCTTCGGGAGATGTTTCCAGACGTACCAGGACAACTTTCTTTCCTGCTTCCGCCCATGCCTTGGCATCGGTAGCCGTGAATACGACCTGACCGGAGCCGGCACCCGGAGAAGCTGCCAGACCTTTGGCAATAATGTCGCCCTGTTTAGCCTTCAGTGCAGCTGCGTCAAATGTCGGATGGAGCAGATCATCGAGCTGCTTCGGTTCGACCATCATCAGCGCTTCGTCAACGGATACGAGTCCTTCATCGACCATGTCGACAGCGACCTTCAGGGCAGCAGCAGCGGTACGTTTGCCGTTACGTGTCTGCAGCATGAACAGTCTCTTGTCCTGAATCGTGAATTCCATATCCTGCATGTCATGGTAATGAGCTTCCAGCTTCTTACGGACATCGTCGAGATCCTTGAAGGTTTCCGGCATACTTTCCTCGAGTGAAGGATACTTCGCTTTTCTTTCTTTCTCGGAGATGCCCATGCCTTTTGCCCATTCCTGAGAGCCCTTCTTGGAGATCTGCTGCGGTGTGCGCACACCGGCAACAACATCTTCGCCCTGGGCATTGATCAGATACTCACCATAGAAGAAAGCATTTGACCCTGTAGACGGGTTACGTGTGAAGCATACGCCTGTGGCACAGTCGGTACCCATGTTGCCGAATACCATGGACTGTACGTTTACAGCTGTTCCCCAGTCGCCCGGGATATCGTTCATGCGGCGGTAGAAGATCGCACGTTCGTTATTCCAGGAACGGAAAACTGCCTCGATGGCGCGTTCGAGCTGCACGGTCGGATCCTGCGGGAAGTCCTCGCCCTTTTCGGCCTTGTAGAATTCCTTGAACTTGACTGTCAGGGCCTTCATATCATCGGCATCCAGCTCGACATCAAGCTTGACGCCCTTCTCTTCCTTCAGTTCGTCGATGATGACTTCGAATCTCTTCTTGGACAGACCCATGACGACGTCAGAGAACATCTGAACAAAACGTCTGTAGGAGTCGTAAACGAATCTCGGATTGCCGGAAGCTTCAGCCATAGCTTCAGCAACTTCATCGTTGATACCAAGGTTAAGAATCGTATCCATCATGCCAGGCATGGAAGCCCGGGCACCGGAACGTACGGAAACAAGAAGCGGATTCTTCGGGTCGCCGAGTTTCTTTCCCATGAATTTTTCGAGCCATGTCAGGTTCTTTCTGACCTGGTCCATGATCTCATCATTGATCTTTTCACCATCAGCATAGTACTGGTTGCATGCTTCGGTTGTGATCGTGAAGCCCATCGGCACCGGCAGTCCAAGGCTTGCCATTTCGGCCAGGTTTGCACCTTTTCCGCCGAGAAGCTCGCGCATGGTACCGTTGCCTTCGGTAAACTTGTAGACATACTTTTTAGTAGCCATAATGCCTCCCTTTATCTATAAAAAATTATAAAGCAACGTATTTTATTAAACAAGAATCTTTCCTGCTGTTTGCGTACAAAACAGACCTTCAAAACAGAATGACTGCAGTCATGACACAAAAAAAGACGGTGCCTTGCGGACACCGTCAGTCTTCTTTCGCAAAGATGTATTTTTCGATAAACGCAAACACCGCGTTCCAGTATTCGCTGCTGCGTTCCTTTTCGTTGAAACCGGCAGCGCTGTCGACATAGAGATCCTTTTCAGAACCGCATGCATAGTAGCAGTCGAACAGCATGCTGGCAGGTACTGTTTCATCCTGTTCGCCATGGGTGAACAGCATCGGGACACATGCCTGCTTGAGCTGTCTGTGCATGTCGATATCGTTGACTGCGAAATGCAGCAGGTTCTTTGCCAGCATGTCGACACCGGGCAGGACCAGCCTGCCGTCGACATTGACATCGCGGCGGATCATGTGCAGGATGATTTCCTTCATGCCCGACCAGGAACCATCTTCGACAGCGCATTTGACCTGCGGCGGAATATAGTCGCCGGCGGCGTTGATGACCGCAGCGGCACCGAGGTTGACGCCGTAGAGAACGATTTCGGCATCTTCCGCGCTGTTGACCAGATAGTTGATCCAGTTGATGAGATCATAGTGTTCCAGCCAGCCGAGTGTGGAGTATCTGCCTTCGCTCATGCCGAAGCAGCGCTGATCGACAGCCAGGATATTGAATCCGCGGTGGTCGAATTCCCACATCGCATTCTGCATGCCGGCAGCCTGGGAAGCGGCACCGTGAAGGATGATCGCCCACTTTTTGCCGTCGGTATGATTGCAGACGCGCAGCGCGTGCAGTTTCAGTCCGTCGAAGGAATCGATGAAGACATCTTCCTTTTCGCTGTGTTCGAACCAGGCGGCTTTTTCCTCATCCAGCGGATGAGCTTCGTCGTTGCCGAGCAGATACGGCGATTTCACACCGTCGAAAGCATTACGGAAAACGAGGTAGCTGGCTCCGCTGTAGGCAGCCGCGGCGGTAACGGTAATGGCACCGGCCGCCTTCAAAAGTGTATGTTTCTTTTTCTTTGCCATAAGAATTGTCTCCTGCAAACTATTACTGTTACAGAGATTATATCATGTTCATCAGCCGTTCAGTACGGCAATTCGATCAAGGATCGTCTGATACTGCTTTTTATATACTTCCAGCTTGTCCTTTTCGAGTTTCACCTTCGCTTCCGGCGCCTTCTTCAGGAAGCCTTCGTTGGAAAGGATGCCGTTGGAACGGGCGATTTCCTTTTCCAGACGTTCCTTCTCAGCTGCCAGCTTCTTCAGTTCCTCTTCCGGATTGCTCAGTTCGCGGCTCGGGATCAGCAGCGTGCCGCCGGTGATCGTCTCGACACTCAGGTCTCCTTCCAGATCATCGCGCCATTCCGCCTTGGCCATCTTCTGCAGGATCGCGGCGAAGCCCTTTTCAACCGGAATGGTATTGCCGTTGAGATCCTTCAGCATGACTTCGATCATCGCCGCCGGTTTCAGGTCGTTGGCTTTCTTGACCTCGCGGATCTTCGTGATCGCGGAAAGGATCCTCTCCATCGAATCAAGATCGCTCAGCGGCAGACCTTCGATGACCTGCGGCCAGCTTTCAAGGTTGATGCTGGCTTTTTCATGCGGCATTGTCAGGTAGATTTCCTCGGTGACAAACGGCATGAACGGATGCAGGAGTCTGACGATCGCATGCAGGCATACCATCAGTGTGCTCTGGGCAGCCTTTCTCACCTCTTCGTCGTCGGAGTTCAGGTTGGACTTGCTCATTTCGACATACCAGCTGCAGAAATCATCCCAGACGAAGGAATACAGCTCGTTGCCGACCAGGGCAAATTCATATTTCTCCATGTTGGCGGTGACGTGTTCGATCGTCCGGTTCAGCTTGTTGAGAATCCAGGCATCAGCCAGTGACAGATGACTGAGATCGGCATCACTGAGTTCCATGCCTTCCGGCAGGTTCATCAGAACGAAGCGGGAAGCGTTCCAGATCTTGTTGATGAAGTTCCATGCGGCTTCTACCTTTTCCGGAATATAGCGCATGTCCTGACCCGGTGTGCTGTTTGTCGTCAGGAAGAAACGCAGGGCGTCGACACCGTATTCATCGATGACTTCCATCGGATCGACTCCGTTGCCGAGTGACTTGGACATCTTGCGGCCCTGGGCATCACGGATCAGACCGTGGATCAGAACATCCTTGAACGGACGGTTCTTCGTGAAATGACGGGCCTGGAAAGCCATACGGGCAACCCAGAAGAAGATGATGTCATAGCCGGTAACCATCGTTGATGTCGGATAATAGCGGGCCATGTCGCCTGTCTCATCCGGCCAGCCGAGAGTCGAGAACGGCCACAGGGCACTCGAGAACCAGGTGTCGAGGACGTCTTCGTCCTGGATCCAGTTTTCGCTGTCCGCCGGTTCTTCCATGCCGACATAGGTCTCACCTGTTTCTTTATGGTACCAGGCAGGAATGCGGTGGCCCCACCAGAGCTGACGGGAAATGCACCAGTCTTCGATATTCTCGAGCCACTGGGTAAATACCTTTTCGAAACGTTCCGGATAGAAATTGATTTTCTGTTCGGGAATGTTCTGGTTGGCAAGAACATCGTCAGCCAGCGGCTTCATCCTGACGAACCACTGCTGGGAAAGATACGGTTCGATGACACAGTGTGTCCTTTCGCTGTGGGCGACGTTGTGGGTAATATCCTCGATCTTGACGAGGTTGCCGTTTTCCTTGATTCTTTCGACCAGACGGTCGCGGCATTCGTAGCGGTCCATGCCCTCATAGACACCGGCCAGTTCATTCATCGTTCCGTCCGGATTCATGCAGATCGGCTTTTCCAGACCGTGACGCTCGGCAATCAGGAAGTCGTTGGGATCGTGTGCCGGCGTGCACTTCATCGCACCGGTGCCGAATTCGACATCGACATAATCATCGCCGATGATGATCAGTTCCTCGTCGTTGGCCGGGTTGACCGCATGTTTGCCGATCAGATGCCTGAAACGGTCGTCATCCGGGTTGACTACGACGCAGACATCGCCGAACATCGTTTCCGGTCTTGTCGTCGCGACCGTAAAGGTATCGCCGGTTTCAACGACACGGTAGTTGAAATAGTACATCTTGCCGGGATCGTCCTGATAGTAGACCTCGATATTGGAAAGCGCGGTACGGGCTTCCGGGTCCCAGTTGATGATCCGCCATCCGCGGTAGATCAGGCCTTCGTTATAGAGGTCGACAAAGACTTTGCGGACAGCCAGGTTGAGTCCTTCGTCCATTGTGAAACGCTCTCTCGTGTAGTCGAGGCTGTTGCCCAGCTTCGCCCACTGCTTGCGGATCGTCGCGGCATATTCCTCTTTCCACTGCCATGCTCTTTCCAGGAATTTTTCTCTTCCCAGGTCATAGCGGGAAATGCCTTCGCTTTTCAGTCTCGCATCGACTCTTGCCTGGGTGGCAATGCCGGCATGGTCCATGCCCGGCAGATACAGCATGTCATATCCCTGCAGACGCTTGTAGCGGGAAATGATGTCCTGCAGGGTGTTGTCCCATGCGTGTCCGATATGCAGGATGCCGGTGACATTGGGTGGCGGGATCACGATTGTAAACGGATCCTTGCTCTTGTCGCCGGCAGTAAAATAGCCGGCTTCGACCCACTCGTTATAGCGGCCTTCCTCGACTTTGCTGTGATCATACTTCTGTGCCAGATTCTTTTCCATTTTCCCCTCCTGATAAAAGAAAAGACGCCCTTGCACAGGACGTCTTGAACGTGGTACCACCTTTGCTTGCTTCTCATTATGCGTAACGTGCATCATGCGGCACTGCCTACTCTGTTTCAGCAATGCGGCTCCCGGGCGACTTCCTTCATGATCTGTATCTGCTTTCACCAGCCGCAGACTCTCTGCAACAGACTCCATGAACTACTGCTCCCGTTCACAGCTTTTCTATAACTATATTACCAGTCGACCGCAATATCAACCTGTGTCGGATTGGATGCGGCAAATCCGCCGGTATCGGCGCAGATCGCCGTACCGAGACTAGTCTCGACTGTGGAACCGCGCGGTCTGATATCGAATGCACAGGCAGCCAGAATATAGTCGCCGTACATCTTGACACCGTCGCCGCGGACCCAGTATTCCTCGTTGATTCCCATGCCCTGCAGGATGGAAATGACACCGGACATGTTCAGGTTGTAATATGTTTCCTTGCCTGACGGACCGTATACAACACCGGCGCTGCGGGTCAGAACGCTTCCGTCCCATTCCGGATCGGATTCCGGTTCCGAATATGAAGCAGCAACTGCAGGTGCAGCAACGGGTTCCGGTTCCGGTTCAGGAATGACGATCATCTCATCCATCAGATAGTCATGATCGACATATGCTGTTGTTCCATCGTATTCGACGCGCCAGTAAGTCTCGTCGTTGGTTCCGCTCAGTGTGACCTCATCGTTCATCACAAGTTCGGCAACTTCATCGGCATCGCCGTCCGGTTCACTCAGAAGCACTGTGTCTTCACTGATGTACTTCACTTCATCGCAGTCATCGAATATTACATTCAGACCGTTGCTGATGGCCGAAGTACGTACATATCCGACAGTACTGTCATCAAGCATGACCTTTGACAGTTCGCCGTCAGTTTCCAGTACATAAACGGAAGAACGCTTGCCGACTGTTTCAACGGTAGCTGCCAGCATTTCGTCAGTTTCCAGAAGATCGCTTTCCGTATTCAGATAACGGAGCGGATATTTCTGGTCCAGAAGCATGCGGCTGTTTTCCGGATCAGCTGTCACGTTTACCAGCTGCAGCTGTTCAAGACTTTCATCATGATAGGCATTGACGACCAGATCAGTCGCACTGCGGTCGATCAGATTGCTCAGAACAGCAGAGTAAACCATGGCAGAGCACACAAGAATCAGGATCTTGGTGAAGCTGCCGGTCTTTTTCTTTTGACTTTTCCTTCTGTTTCTTTCTTTCATAATAGAATACTCCAAAAAAGGCCGATCAATGATCGTCCTTCAATTATAGCACGTTTTGTGGAATTGTCTAATTTTGCCCGTATTTATGCTGTTTTGCGGCATTTTCAGCCATTTTCAAGAAGTGGCCCCTGTATTTCAACATCTTTTGACGAAATAAGAAATCCGGTCATTTCCGGCATACATAGTTCTGAAATTCCTTCAAAGTGACCGCATATTTTGTCGCATAGAATGAAATGACGAGGAATGCCATCATCAGAAACAATTTCAGATACGGATGCATTTCCGCAACGAAATTCAGGATCGTCAGAACCAGATACAGAAATATATATACTGTCATGAAAACAGCAACGACACCGAAGAGATAGCGGCGTTTCCGGCTGGCGATGATTTTGTCTTCTTCTTTCCTGTCCATGGCTTAGATTATAGGACAATCGGACAAAAAAGAAAACGCCGAGCAGGCGTTTTGCTTCAGAACAATGATGCGGTATGGGCGATCTTCAGATGCTCGTAAGCCTTCTCTGTCGCCACCCTTCCGCGGCTGGTGCGGTTGATGAATCCGATCTGGATCAGATACGGCTCATAGACATCTTCAAGCGTTGTCGTTTCCTCGCTGATGGAATTGGCCAGTGCTTCCAGACCTACCGGACCGCCGTGGAAACGTTCGATGATTCCTCTGAGATACCGCAGGTCGACTTCATCGAGACCGAGGCTGTCGACATGCAGACGGTTGAGCGACTCGTCGGCGATCTGCTTGGAGATAAAACCGTCGTTGAGCACCTGGGCGAAATCGCGGATGCGGCGCAGCAGACGGTTTGCGATACGCGGCGTGCCGCGGCTGCGCCTGGCGATTTCAATGACCGCGTCCTCATCGATTGCGACATCCAGCACTCTGGAAGTACGGCGGATGATGGCCGACAGCTGATCATGATCATAATAGTCCAGTTTGGATATGATACCGAAACGGTCTCTTAGTGGTGCCGAGAGATCGCCTGCCCTTGTTGTTGCCCCGACAAGAGTGAACGGCGGCAGGTCGAGTCTGACGCTTCTGCCTCCGGCTCCGTTGTCGGAACCGACCATGATATCCAGTTCAAAGTCTTCCATTGCCGGATAGAGCACTTCCTCAACGACTTTGGGAAGACGGTGGATCTCGTCGATGAACAGAACATCCCCAGGTTCGAGAACGGAAAGGATTGCCGCCAGGTCACCGGCTTTGGAAATGCTCGGACCGCTGGCAACCCTGACTTTGGAGTGCATCTCGTTGGCGAGGATAAACGCCAGTGTCGTCTTGCCGAGGCCGGGCGGGCCGTACAGCAGAACATGATCCAGAGGCTCATTTCTCTGCAGTGCCGCCTGGATATAGATGCGCAGGTTATCCTTCAGTGTATTCTGTCCGACATATTCATCCAGTGACTGCGGACGGATCGTTGCCTCAAGGACAGCTTCGTCGTTTTCCGCGTATCCGGATAAAATACGGTCATTGTATTCCATTGGCACAAGAGCCTCCTTATCTTACTTACTCAAAAAGCGCAGACCGATCCGCAGATATTCCGCTGTCGTCAGTCCCGGCGATTCATTCATCACCTTTGCCGCCGCATTGACTTCATTCTGTTTGTAGCCAAGATTCCTGAGACCCTCCATGGCATCGCGGATCTCGGCGGGATACACTTCGGCAGCAGCCTTTGACGGAGCTGCCGGTGCCGCAACAAGTTTGCCTTTTAGATCGAGAACGATCTGGCTGGCTGATTTGGCACCAATGCCCGGCATCTTCTTGAGTGCCGCGACATTGCCGGTTTCGACCGCGCCGACAATTGCTTCATAGCCGGCGGCCGTCAACATATTCATAGCGGTCCTCGGGCCGAGTCCCTTGACGGAAATCAGCCTTTGGAACAGTTCTTTTTCTTCCATGGACTCAAAACCGTACAGACTGACATCATTTTCCGTCAGATGCATATATGTATGCACGCTGATCTCCTGCTGCAATGTCACCCTGTCGGTATGGGGATAGGCGATCTGCCAGCCGACGCCGTGGTTATCGACAACGATCCAGTCAGCGCCGTATGCGGCAATTGTGCCTCTGATAAAAGCAATCATACTCTTCCTGTCTTTCCTATTCCTTAAAGTCCATTATATACGAACCGACGATGACCTGGTCGCCGTCGACCGCACCTTTTTCACGCAGGGCCGCGTCGATGCCCATCCGCTGCAGCTGCACAGCGAAATGATATGCCTGATCCTCGTTGTCGAGATCGGTCTGCTCGGCCAGTCTGTCGATCCTGTCGCTCTCCACTTTCCAGCGATGCGGACCCTGGGAAACGATGGTGAACAGAGGCCGTTTCGGTTCGTAACGGTAAACGACTGTTTCTTCTGCCGGTTCGGCATTTTCCTCATCTGCTGTCCTCGCCTTTTCGATCTCTTCCATTGCCGCGTAAAGCACTTCGTTGATACCTTTATGCTCGATGGCACTGATCTCATAGATCTTCAGGTCGGGATAGGCCGCCTTGAATTCCTCAAGATACATGTCGGCATATTCATCGTCCATCTTGTTGGCGACGACGATCTGCGGTCTGTCCTCCAGGGAAAGATCATAATCGGCAAGTTCCTTGTTGATGATGCGGTAATCCTCGATCGGATTTCGTTCACTGCCGCTCATGTCGATGACATGGATCAGTACCCGGCAGCGTTTGATATGACGCAGGAACTCATGACCGAGTCCCTTGCCTTCGCCCGCGCCTTCGATCAGACCCGGCATATCAGCCAGAACGAAACTTCTTTCATCCGGCAGTGTTACCACGCCGATGTTCGGTTCGATCGTCGTAAACGGATAGTCGGCGATTTCCGGTCTTGCCCGGCTGACGACCGACAGGAACGTGGATTTGCCGACCGACGGAAAACCGATCAGTCCGGCATCGGCCAGCAGCCGCAGTTCAAGCTGCAGGTCAAGCGCTTCTCCCGGTTCACCCGGCTGGGCATATTCCGGTGCGTCATTGCGGGCAGTGGCAAAATGCATGTTTCCTAAACCGCCCCTGCCACCATGGGCGATCAGAACCTTCTGGCCGGGTTTGGTCAGATCTGCCAGCAGATCGTTGTTCTCGGCGTTTCGGATCATCGTGCCGAGCGGCACGCTGACATAGACATCGTCACCTGATTTTCCGTGCATTTTCTTCGTCAGTCCCGGCATGC
>CACYXJ010000017.1:0-28294 GCA_902778375.1 uncultured Erysipelotrichaceae bacterium | reverse complement strand
AACCAGATATCGCCGCCGTTGCCGCCGTCACCGCCGAACGGTCCTCCGTTGGGATAGTATTTCTCATGCCGCCAGGCAACAGCGCCTTTGCCGCCGTCGCCGGCCTTGACATGCAGTTTTACAAAATCGATCATGCTGCACCTCCTTTGCAAAAAAAGCTCCTGAAATGATTTCAGGAGTTTTTACTTCTTCAGCGAATTAAGCTTCGACAGGATATACAGAAACCTGTTTCTTGTCCTTGCCGAGACGCTCGTACTTGACGATACCTGCTGCTGTAGCAAACAGTGTGTCATCGCCGCCGCGTTTCACATTCTTGCCAGGGAAAATTCTGGTACCGCGCTGGCGGTAAATGATGGAACCGGCATTTGTGTATTCACCGTCGGCCTTCTTGGCGCCGAGTCTCCTGCCTGCGGAATCACGGCCGTTCTTTGTGGAAGAAACACCCTTCTTACTGGCGAAGAACTGAATATCTAATACGAATCTCATGATATTTACACCTCCGTAATCTGAATATCAATATAATCTGCATATGACATCGCAACGGTCCGGAACTGAATGATTCCTGTTTCCAGGATTACCTGGATGAGGTCGTTCTGCTCTTCACAGCGTATGGATATCATATTGTTTGCGGCCTGAATGGTTTCCAGACCGGCGAGATCGGACAATGCGTTGCACAGTCCGAATGCAATACTGCTGACACCGGCACAGACCAGATCCTGTCCGTAATCCGCCGATTCGGCATGGCCGCTCACGGTAACTGCGGTATAGTATCCGTCGTGTATGTCAGCAACGACGTGTATCATTTAAGCCTCGATAGATTCAACACTCAGCTTTGTATAAGGCTGACGGTGACCCTGTCTGCGGCGTGTGCTGCCCTTCTTTGCCTTATACTTGAAGATACGGATCTTTCTGTCCTTGCCCTGCTTTTCAACCTTGCAGGTAACTTTGGCACCATCCACGTACGGTGTGCCGATCTTTGTGGAAGCGTCGGAGACAAGAACGACCTTGTCAAAGACCACTTCATCACCCGGTTCGACGTTGAGCTTCTCAACGAAGATTGACTGTCCAGCTTCTACTTTCAGCTGTTTTCCGCCTGTTTCGATAATTGCGTACAAAATACAACACCTCCTGACTTTTATCTTAAGACGCGCCATCAAGGGGTACATAACGTACTTAAACCCTTTCCTGAGCGGTTACAGACCTCTATCAAGAGGGCTGATAACGCTAATATGATACATGCAATCGGTATCGGAGTCAATGAATAATTTCGCTTTTCCTTATATAAAATATAAGCTTTTCAGCGCACTGCCCTGATTACCTTGCTGATGTACTTTTTCCTGTCTTTTGCCTCGACGTTGCAGAGCATCGTCAGCAGCGAAAAGATCTTCAGTTTTGCCCTGGTGGAATAGGTATCGTCCTTTTCCACCATGACGATGACCGGGTTGAGATTGTCGAGAAGTTCCTTCTCGGTGATCTTGTCACAGGTCGGGGCGATCGCGATCAGGTTCTTCGCGATTTCGGGATCATGTTTAGCCATATGTATTCCTCCGTTTACAGGAAAGATTCCTCTTCCTGCGGCGGCTGGACGACAGCCGTTTCCTCATTGGCAATGGCCTGCTCGATCAGGCTCTGCCAGTCAAACATCTTTTCAAAGTATTCCGCTTTTTCGACGGTCGGTCTGGTAACCGGATTTTTCGGATCGAAGATCGTGCAGCAGTCTTCATACGGCAGGATCGACGTCTCGTAGGTTCCGATCTTATTGGCAAGGGCGATGATTTCCAGCTTGTCGAAGCAGACCAAAGGCCGCAAGACCGGAATATGAATGGCATCGTTGATGCAGGCGATGCTTTCCAGCGTCTGGGAAGCGACCTGGCCGATGCTTTCACCGGTGGCGATTGCCAGACAGCCGTTATTGAGGGCTGTTCTCTCCGCCAGGCGGAACATCATGCGGCGCATCAGTGTCACCGCATAGGGATCCCCTGCCGTCTTGTAGATATTCAGCTGCAGGTCGGTGAAGTTGATGATATGCACCTTCATCCGTCCCTGGTATTCGGAAACCATGCCGGCAAGAGTCAGCACCTTGTTGCGGGCATTCTCACTGGTATAGGGCGGTGAAGCGAAATGCACCGCCTCGACATTGAGACCGCGCTTCATCAGTTCGTAGGCCGCGACCGGGGAATCGATGCCGCCGGAAAGCAGCAGCAGGACCTTGCCGTTGATACCGGCAGGATAGCCGCCGGCTCCGGGAATCTTCTCGGAAGTAATATATGCCGCATCCTGACGGACCTCGATGCGGATCGGCAGCTGCGGTTCATGGACATCGACCTTCAGATCCGTGTTCTTCAGGATCACGGAAGCGGTCTGACGGTTGATATCGTCCGAGCGCAGCGGGAATGTCTTGTCATGGCGTCTGGCAATGATCTTGAAGGTTTTTGCCGAGGATTCCCTGGCGATCCTCAGACATGTCGCCTTGATTGCCTCCATGTCCGGATCTACCTTTTCGGTAAACGAGAACGAGGAAATGCCGAAGACCTTCTGCAGCTTTTCCCTGACCTTCTCATGATCGGCACCGTTCAGTTTGATATAGATGCGGTCATATGCCTTCTGGTATTGCAGTTCCGGAATGTCCCGCAGCATGTACTGAATATTGCGGAACAGCCGGTTGATGAAATCTTTTCTGTTTTTTCCCTTCGTGCTCAGTTCGCCGAAGCGCACCAGCACGGTATCATAATCAGCCATACTGTTCTGTTATCTCCTTCACGGTTTTCAGGAAGAGATCGACCTCCTCCTCGGTATTGTGGCGGGACCGGGAAACACGGATACAGGAATATGCCCTTCTCTCGCTGAAACCCATTGCCATTAGGACATAGCTGGGATCGTTTTCCTTGGAAGCACAGGTGCTGCGGGCACTGACCATGAATCCCTGCCGGTTCAGCGCGTTCTGCATGACTTCACTGGGAATGCTCTCATAGGAGAAATTCACGATGCCCGGAACGGCATCCGGCGGCGAATTGAGTTCGATGCCCTCGATCTTTAAGAGACCTGATTTCAGCCGCTCGGTCAGTTCGCCGATATATGCGTGACTGCGTCTGCCGTTTTCCAGAGCCAGGCGCAGCGTCTTGGCAAAGACCATGTTGATGCAGGCATTGGCGGTGCCGCCGCGCAGTCCTGCTTCCTGCTGGCCGCCGTTGATCAGCGGTTCGAACGGGACATGGGTTTTCTTGACCAGGATGCCGCTGCCCTTGAGTCCTTCCAGCTTGTGGGCGGAATAGGAGGCGAGATCGATATTCTTCATATTGAATGTGACCTTGCCGGCTGCCTGGGTCATATCGACGTGCATATAGGCACGGGAGTTTTTCTTGACATAGGCGGCAATTTCATCGATCGGATTGACAGCCCCGGTCTCGTTGTTGACAGCCATGACGGAAACGATCGCCGTATCATCGCGCAGCGCTTTCTTCACGTCCTCAAAGGAAACGGTACCGGATTCGTCGACCGGAAGATATGTAATTTCATATCCGAACAGACGGTGCAGCTGTGAGCAGCAGTTGAGGATCGAGGAATGCTCGATTGCCGTCGTGACGATGTGTCGGCGGTTCAGATCGGCGAAACAGACACCCTTGATGGCGGCGCTGTTGGATTCCGAAGAGCCGGAAGTGAAAATGATGTCCTCGGCATGTACACCCAAAAGCCCGGCAATTGCTCCCCGGGCCTTTTCCATCATTCGGTTGATTTCGCTGCCTTCATCATACAGTGACTCGCTGTTGGCGAAGTATGTTTCCAGCAGTTCTTCATAAGTCTTCAGAACTTCCGGATGAATATTTGTTGTGCTGGCATTGTCAAAGTAAATCCTACGCTGCACTCTTTGCATTCTCCTTGATCATTGATTCGTAATTGCCGGGATGGATCTTTTCGATCGTGGCAATTGCTGTTGTCAGTGCCTGGGTATACTGGCCGTTGCGGAAACTCAGTTCGGAACGGGTCAGTTCGGAATCAATATCGGCATAGGTCGAACGGTAACGGTTGCCGAAGACGATCGTGTTCTCGACCATGACGACAGTGCCGACAACATTGTTGACATTGTTATAGAGCTGGTAGATGAAGTTCAGCGCTTCCTGCAGGGTCGAATTCAGCAGCTGGATGTTCAGCGGCGTTTCATCGATCAGTTTTTCAAGACGGGTAATATAATCCTGCGCCTTAGTCATGTCTTCATCGTATGCTTCCGAGATGTTCGGCAGCTTGTACTTTCTGATCTTGACCTGCATCTGGTTCATGATGATCTGCAGCTTGATCAGCTGTTTTCTGGCCCTGTCCTCATCGCCGCTGGCAACTTCGATACGGTCTCTGATTTCCCTGACGGAACGGTTGCAGGCGGTGTATTCGCGGTTCAGTTCACGCAGCGAGGATGCCAGTACGGTGGCAGGCATCGTATAGCTGTCGACGTTTTCCAGAAGTTCCGGCAGACGGCTGTTCAGTTCTTCCAGTTCGTTGTTCAGATTGCTAAGTTCGCCTTCCAGCGATCCGAGTCCGAAACGCTCGGAGGACTTTTCGTATACGGAATTGACGAAGTCGGCATTCTTCTGGACATCGCCGGCGATCTCTTCGGTATCCCTTGCCAGCTGGCTGACTTCATAGCTCGCCTTTGTTTCCTTCTTGACGGAGCGGACCATCTGGTTGATGCGTGTCTTGTAGTCCTCAAGATGTTCGCGCACACCTTCGGTGCTGCCGCTCTTGAGCTTGCGCAGGTCTTCCTTCAGCGCCGCCGTCATGACGGTCAGGTTCTTTTCGATTTCCAGATGTTTCAGATAGACGCCGTTCTTGCGGGCCTTGGCATAGTCGCGGTGAAGCTGTTCCGCCATCTTCGGAATGACGCCGCGGGCGTCTTCGATCAGACCCGGCATCGTATCCAGCAGTTCTTCCAGTTCGCCGACGCTGCGGGTAATGCTTTCCAGTTCGGCGTTGGCCTTGTCGAAGTCGTTGGAGAACATCCATTCTTCAAAGGTGGAGAACATCTTCTCGGTGTCGGAAACCTTCTGCTCGACCATCGGCCAGGCAAAGGACAGACGGGTGGCGTTTTCCGAAGCCTGGGATTTCAGGGCACGGAAACGGTTCTTCATATTTGTGACCTGCTGGCGCTGAGCGGTTTCCTTGGCAAGGATGCCGTCCAGTGTCGTCTCGAGTCCCTTGGCCTGGGATTCGGTCAGACGCAGATCTCTTTCAACAGAATTCAGCAGTTCGTCAGCTGCTCTCAGTTTGCCGTCGGCAATGTGGTTCTCGGCATCGGAAAGCGATGCGGAGATTCCAGACAGTTCCGACTGGACACGGTCGAAAGCCGCCTGGGCTTCATTGACCCTCAGCACAGCATCCGGATCGACACGGCCGATTGCGACCGCCTTGTTCATCTTCAAAGAAAGAGGAATACTCTTGATCATCCGGTAATGTGCTTCCTGTTCGGTCAGTTCCTTTGTCAGACGTTTTGTGGAAACGCGGTTTATGATCAGCCAGATCGCAAGAAAAGCAATGATCACCGCCAGCGCGATAATGGTCCTGGTATCACCGATAAAATTTAAAAAAGCACTCATATGTCAGCAGCCCCTTTCACTTATCCATGATATTCTACCACAGAAAGCTGTATAAAAGGAGAAAGAAATCCTGACACTTCTGATTGACTCCAAAGCCCTGCAGTGGTAATATATTTCTCGCGTTAAATGATGGCAGCATACAGAGCTGATACCCACGGCGTTGCCGGCACAAGCGGCTGTACCTCAGTAACCTGCTGCATAAGGTGAAAAGGTTTACGGCAACACCCCCTATCGGTGATCTGTACCTGTTATTGTTTTCCAGCCATTTTTTACAGGAGGAAACAAAAACATGGCACGTTACACAGGACCTGTCTGGAAAAAGTCCAGACGTCTGAGCTTCTCTGTACTGGAAACAGGTCAGGAGCTCAAAAAGAGAACTTATGCTCCGGGTCAGCATGGTCCGACCAAGAGAATCAAGCTCTCCGGTTACGGCACTCAGCTGCGTGAAAAGCAGAGAGTCCGCAACATGTACGGACTGAATGAACGTCAGTTCGCAAATCTGTTCCGCAAAGCTTCCAAGATGGATGGTATGGCAGGCGTCAACTTCCTGGTACTGCTCGAAAGCAGACTGGACAACCTCGTATACCGCATGGGCTTTGCCAGAACAAGAGCCGCTGCAAGACAGCTTGTCAACCATGGACACATCGAGGTCAACGGCAAGAAGGTCGATATTCCTTCCGCTGAGATCAAACCCGGCAGCGTGATCGCTCTGAGAGAAAAGGACCGCAACCTGGCAGTCGTCAACGACGCTCTGGAAGCAACCATCTCCACTCCGGCATTCGTCGATGTCGACAAGGAAAACAAAAAAGGCACATACGTGCGCATTCCTGAAAGAAGCGAACTCAATCAGGAAATCAATGAAGCTCTGATCGTTGAATACTACAACCGTTAATCTGCTTCATACAGGGACCGTCAAAGGGCGGTCCCTTTTCTTATTGTCAATATAAAAAAAGATGGCATGTGCCATCTTCCTTATCCGAGTTTCTTTCTGAGCTGATCCATGATGTATTCGTGGCTGAGCGTTTTAGATTCACCGTCGGTACTGTATCCGTTCGGATCCTTAAGTCTAAGAAAGAAGCTGTTCATTTTCGGAATATAGTGTCTGAGCCTCAGATATATTGCGAGATAGTAGTCATCAGCCATTGCCGCAGTGAATTCCGGATCGTGTTCGATCAGATAATTGGCGATTTCATTCGTCTGCTCGGTAGTTCCTCCGGAAATTGCTGCCATGAGGGCGTCGTCGATTTTGCTGATGTCTTTTTCTATTTCAGGTACCTCCTGACAGGTTTCTGTCAGTTTTCCTTGTTCATGTAATGTTTGATAATGACACGCATGATGTCCGCCGCCAGATCGACGTCGTCGTTGCAGACGACATACTTGTACTGCGACAGGCTTTCCATTTCCGTTGCCGCCTTGTCGAGACGCTGCTGGATGATCTCCTCCGGTTCCGTCTTGCGTCCGCGGATCCTTCTTTCCAGTTCCTCCATGTTCGGCGGTACGATGAAGATCGTCAGGGCGTTCTTCACCTTGTCCTGTACCTGGCGGCAGCCCTGTACTTCGATTTCGAGCACGACATTGCGTCCTTCGTTGCGCAGACGTTCGACTTCCTTGAGCGGTGTGCCGTAATAGTTGCCGACAAATTCGGCATGTTCCAGCATTTCGCCGTTTTCGATCGCCTGTTCGAACTGTTCCTTGGTGACGTAATAGTAATTGACGCCTTCCTCTTCTCCCGGACGTTTTTCTCTTGTGGTCATGGAGACGGAATACGCCAGTTTCAGTTCTTCATCTTCCATCAGTTTGTTCAGAATTGTTCCCTTGCCGACACCGGAAGGTCCGCTTACAACGATCAGTAATCCCTTTTTCATATCCACCTCCTAAATCATGATAGACAATACCGGCGGCCATAGTCAATGATGATATAATGATTCCTGAATGAGGTAACCATATGGCACTTGACGGTATTCTTCTAAGTAAAATCATACCGCAGATACAGGCAGCTCTGCCATTAAGAATTCAGAAAATTCAGGATGTTTCACCGACCGAGCTGCTGTTTCATACCCACGGCAGCGGCGGCAGGAAGCAACTGCTGATTTCCTGTCACTCCGTCTACAACCGTCTGATGTTCACAGACCGTTCCTACCAGGCTCCCTGGCAGCCGGGCAATTTCGTCATGGTGCTCAGGAAATACATCGAAGGCGGCATGATTACAGACCTGATTCAGGCCGAACTGGACCGCTGGTGCCGCATGGAGATCAGCCGCCGCAACAACCTCGGCGATCCCGAGACCCTGTACCTTTATATCGAGCTGATGGGCAAGTACGCCAATGTCATCCTCGTCAGCAGTGAAAACCGCATCATCGATGCCCTCAAACGCATTCCGCCGTTTGAAAACAGCCGCCGTACGATCCATCCCGGTGCTGTTTTCGAACCGACCCCTTCCCAGAACAAGAAGGATCCGTTCGCGGCGGAGAGCTTTGATCCGGAAATCTCCCTGACCAGACAGTTTTCCGGTTTTTCCCCTTTTCTTTCAAGGGAAATCGAATACCGGATGGAACACGGCGAAACGTTTGCGTCAGTCATGCAGGAAATCAGGAACTCTGACAGACTTTATATCGCCGCCGAAAACCAGGAACCGCTCTTTCACTGCATCGAACTGAAACACTGCGGCACCAATGTCAGCTATCCGCTGTTCGAAGGCTTCGACGTCCTCTATTACCGGCGGGAGGAAAAGGACAGGATCCGCCAGGTCAGCGGCGATATCTATCATTATGTCAACCGCCAGCTCAGACACCAGCAGCAGAAACTGCCGAAGCTCTACAGCGAACTGGACGATGCCAAGGACTGTGACAAATGGAAGAAATACGGCGACCTGCTGTTTACCTGGCAGGTGGATGATACCAAGGGAAGGACATCCGTCTCCCTGGAAGACTACGAAACCGGCGAACCTGTAGATGTGCCGCTCGATCCGAAACTCGACGGCAAGGCCAATGCCCGCAAGGCTTACCAGCGCTACAACAAGCTGAAGAAAGCCCAGGCGTATCTCGAGGAACAGATCCGGATCTGCCAGGACGAGACTGCCTATTTCGAAGGTCTGATCGAACAGCTGGACATGGCCGATTTCGCCACCGCGACCGAGATCCAGGAGGAACTGCAGCGGCTCGGCTATATGAAGAACAGCCAGAAAAGAAAAAAGACGAACCGCCGCAGGAAGGAAACAAAAGCTGCCGTCACGACAGTCACCGCCCCTTCCGGCATCCGTATCTCCTTCGGAAAGAACAATTTCCAGAATGATGAACTGACCTGGCATCAGGCCCGCAAGAACGAGCTCTGGCTCCATGCCAAGGATTACCACGGCGCCCATGTCGTCATCCACGACGAACATCCCGACGAAGACACCATCCGACTGGCTGCCAATATCGCCGCTTCCTTTTCAGCCGGCCGCCACTCTTCCAGTGTTCCCGTCGTCTACTGTCCGCAGCGCAACCTGAAAAAAATACCCGGTGCGAAACCGGGTACGGTACAGCTTGGCAATTACCGGATGATCTATATCGATCCTGATCCGGAACCTCTTTATTCCTGCGGCGCGCTCTGATTCTCGCTCATGGCGATCAGCTTGCGCACTTCAAACGGCCTTAAGCGGCGGTACTGTCCCTGCCTCAGATTCCCCAGGGTCAGAAAACCGTAGCCGATACGGGCCAGTCTTGTCACATCGCAATGGAAGTATTCCATCATCTTTCTGATTTCACGGTTCCGTCCTTCATAGATGGTTATATGGAGGACGGTTTTGTTTTTCTTCGCTGAACGGGCAAGGATCTCTACTTCCGCCGGCAGTGTCTTTCTGCCTTCGAGCATGATGCCCCTTCTCAGCATGGCCGCCATGTTGTCGCTGATCACGCCGTCGACCGCGACTTCATATGTCTTGGGAAGATGATAGCGGGGATGCATCATCTGGTTGGCGAAGTCACCGTCGTTGGTCAGCAGCAGGATGCCGGTCGTTTCGTAGTCAAGCCGGCCAATCGGAAAGATCCGCTCGCCGACATCGGTAAAACACGACAGGACTGTCGGTCTGTCCTTTTCGTCCTTGAGGGAACAGATCGTCTTCTTTGGCTTGTTGAGCAGATAGTATACCTTGTTTTCCTTCTGCAGTTCTTTGCCGTCGACGCTGACCGTATCGGACGGGGATACCTGCACACCCATTTCCGTTACCGTTTTGCCGTTGACCTTGACACGGCCGCTGCGGATCAGTTCCTCCGCCTTGCGGCGCGACGCGATGCCGGCTTTGGCAATTACTTTTTGCAGTCGTTCCATAGTCACCTCGCTAATGGTGGTTCTGTGTATTCCCCCAGAATGCACTTCCCGCTTTCGTATAGTCATTCAGGATCATGACGGGAACGCGCAGAAAACGCTCGTCCTGTTCTGCCAGTATGGCACAGGCGGAAAGACGCCGGTGGCCGTCGACGCAGACATAGCCGTCTTCCACGGCATCGACCTGCACGGGAATGGCGATTCCCCTTGCGGCGATGCTGTTCAGGAGTTTTCCGGGATCTTTTGTTTCATACTGAATCTCATTCAGATTTACTGTTTTGTTGATCATGATTCTCTTTTTTCACATAGATCGCAGTCGAGAACGGGAACAGCACATATTTGTTCATGAACCCTTCGGCTGTGTCAATATGGCTGGCTCTGCCGTAGACGGCGTTGTAGAACCAGAACTCGCCGGAAGGAAGTTTCCGGTAGGTTGTGTAATGGGCGCCGTGGGCATGGGTGTACAGCAGGATGCCGCTGTCGCTTGCGTGCATTGCGGCGGCCGCTTTCCGGTTGGAAGGAAGCGTCATGCCTACCTTCAGTTTCTTGCTTCTGAGCCACATTGTCAGCATGAAGGATTCCTGTCCCATCACGCCGCCGAGGAACGTTCTCTTCGCCAGCGACTCCGCGCATTCCTGCATCGGAGTTTCCTTATGGTTCATCTTCAGCAGGTTGTAGGCGGCGATCCAGCCGCAGCCCTTGGCCATGGAATCAAACCAGCCGAACGGCAGGGCCTTGAGCAGCCCCTGGTTGATGATATATCCCATATTGTCAAAAGCCGCATCCGGCACCTGATAGCGCCAGGTTTCGATGATCTTCTGAAAGATCTGGCCTTTCTGGAAGAAACGGTTCGCATTCAATGCCCTGGCATATCTTTTTCCGTCATGGACAAACAGACGGTCGGGATGATGCGCCTTGATCACTCTTTCGCTGTACAGGGCAACAGCGTCCGCCTGGTCGGCAAACGGACAGGAACGGGTGAACCAGAAACGGAAATGAGCTCTTCCCTCCTGCAGCCAGCTGCTGACGAATCCGACCGGTTCGCGGTCGCTCAGCAGGATATGATACTGTCCGTCATCTCCGACCCGGGAGAAAAAAGCGGACGGAATCTCATTGCGGTGCGAGGGAACAAAATCCGGATGATAACTGGTATTCGGATATGATTCGAGACTGATCACAGCTGATCCTCCTCCTGGTTTTTCAGGAAACGCACGGCTTTCCGGTAAAGCACGGCGTCATTGTCATAGGTAATGAGCGCCAGCGTTTCGAACATATCAGCCCAGTGCATCTCGCTGATTTCCTCATCCTGTTTCTTTTCTTTTCCGCCGCATGGTTCCGCCAGGAAATACACGGCTTCCTTCATGACATTATCACGCGGACTGTAGACGACGCTTTCCCGGAAACCGTCGATAAAACGGACTTTCAGACCGGTCTCTTCGAAAACTTCCCGTTCGGCTGTCTCGAATTCATTCTCATTGTTTTCAACATGTCCTTTCGGAAAGCACCAGTGTCCCTGGTTCTGCCGGATCATCAGCGTATACAGACGGCCGTCCATTTTCTTGACGACAACTGCTCCGCAGGATTTTTCCATAACTGTCATGCATAACCTCCTGCCCTGTAAGGCACGTGAATCAATTGTATCATCTGGAAAGACTTAAGGAAAGAAAAGGAAGGTCTGACAACATTTATAACTTCACTGCCGGCAATTTACTGTAAAATGAAGACAAGGAGCACTTGCTATGAAATACCTGAAACAATTTGGCATTATACTTCTGGTCACCTGCATCGGTGAACTGCTGCGTTTTATCATTCCCCTGCCGATTCCCGGCAGTATCTACGGACTGGTGCTGATGCTGGCGCTGCTGATCGGCAAGGTCCTCAAGCTTGAGGACGTCAAGGATACAGCCCAGTTTCTGATCGCCATCATGCCGGTCATGTTCATTCCGGCAGCGGCCGGCCTGATCAACTCCTGGCCTGACCTGCAGCCGATCCTGATTCCCGCTCTTGTCACGACCGCCGTATCGACATTCATCGTCATGGCCGCGACCGGTATCTTCGCCCAGAAGATCATGCACAGATCTTCCAAGGAGGAAAACAACCATGCGTGAATTCATTGCCGGCTCGGCGACCTTCGGTGTCGTTCTCAGCCTTGTCTGTTACTATCTCGGTGTTCTTCTCAAGAAGAAATTCAATTCCCCGATCATGAACCCGCTGCTGATCGGCATCGTGCTGACGATCATCTTCCTGCTCGTCTTCAAGGTCGACTATGAAGACTACAACAGCAGCGCCAAGTATCTCAGCTGGCTGCTGACACCGGCAACGGTATCGCTGGCCATTCCGCTGTATATGGAACTGGACCGTCTCAGGAAGAACTTCAAGGCAATCATTCTCAGCATTTTCGTCGGTACCGTGATCAGTCTCGCGGTGATCCTGGTCTTCGCTCTGATCTTCGGTTTCAGCCACTCCCAGTATGTGACCTTCCTGCCCAAGTCGATCACGACCGCCATCGGCATGAGTATCTCCGAAGAACTTGGCGGCATCAAGGCCATCACTGTGGCGGCGATCATCGTCACCGGCATCCTCGGCAACATCATCGGCGAATCGGTACTGAAGCTCTGCCGTGTCACTGATCCGATTGCCAAGGGTCTTGCCATGGGCACCAGCGCCCACGCAATCGGCACCGCCAAGGCGATGGAAATGGGTGAAGTCGAAGGAGCGATGAGCTCCCTGTCGATTGTCACCGCCGGTATCATTACCGTTATCCTCGCCAATGTCTTCGCCATGTTTATCTGATAAAGCAAAGAGCACGTTCATTCACTCGTGCTCTTTTTTTATTGATTCATGTTGCCGTCAGGATCGATCGGTCCGTAGAGTTCGATGATCTTTTCCTTCAGTTCCTGACTCATATACCGCGGTCCGCGGAAATTGGTGAAGCCGTATTTCTTCAGAAGATTCCGGTTCAGCAGATGTCCGTCGAAGAATTTCAGGCGGCGGATGCGCATCAGGGTTTCCATCCGGATCAGGCCGTCATCCGGTCCGGTATTGGGAATATCCGCTTCCGTCACCTCGCACAGCCAGCGAAGCTCGCCGAACGGCATGCCGTAGTAAAGATATACCAGATCGCCGACCCTGACCTTTGAACTCTGTTTCCAGTACAGCTGGTCGGAGACCGAGAATCCGTGGTCAAGATCGAAGTATTTCGGATTTGCGGGATAGACCCATTCCCGGCGGATCGATGAGACCCGGGTCCGTCCTTCCGCAAGACGTCTGCTTTTTTCGACATATGACATGATCTTCTCATCGCTGAAGTCTTCCTCCATGCGGATACCGATGCCGCCCTTTTTGATCTGTGAGGCTCTGACAAAACCGTCTTTCTGAATCAGTTCTTCAGATTCCTCATTCCCGCAGCGGATCTCCAGGACTTCCGTCATTCCCTCCCCGCTGTCCGCACCGTTTTCGGATGCAGGATGGATCAGGGCATAGTATTTCTCATTTGCCGTACCGAAAGCACAGCAGGCAGGTTTCTTTTCGAAAGGATATGTCCCCTTCTGGCCGTAATTCCGTTCGATCAGGCAGGCAATGCGGTAGGACTGGGGCAAAAGAAACGGTATCTCGAAAAAGCACTCAGCGGCGATCTCTTCCAGCAGCTGCAGGTATTCCTGGCGGATCTTTGCGGCATAGCCGCCGCGGTGTCCGGCCGTTCTGACCTGGACGTATTCCTCATCGGTAAAGATATCGACGACCTTGCCGCTGATGACACCTTTTTCGCTGACAGTGACCGCAGCCTGAAAGGAACCTCCGCCGATTTCGCACAGGTATTCATACTGATCGTTCCTTTTTTCAAAACCGAAGTCAGCCAGTTTCGCAAAATCGGGAAAACGGCCGGCCATCAGTTCCTGTTCAAGATTCTTCATGCGTAAGAAATAATATTACATAATTAGGATTTTATGAATCTTTCTGCTATACTTTCGTTCGTGGGAGATTTCTATTATGAAAAGAAAAGCATTTGACTCTGAAAAGTATCTCGAACTGCAAAGAGACAAGATTCTCGATAGGATCAACATGTTTAACGGCAAACTCTACATGGAATTCGGCGGCAAGATGTTCGAAGATTTCCACGCCTCACGGGTTCTGCCCGGCTATGATCCCAACAACAAAATCAAGCTTCTGACAGAGCTTAAGAACGAAGTCGAGCTGATCATCTGCATCAACGCCAACGACATCGAGCATGCCAAGGCGCGCGGCGATCTCGGTATCAGCTACGACCAGGAAGTATTCCGTCTGGTCGATACGCTTCGTTCCCTCGACCTCTATGTCGGCTCTGTTGTCATTACCCAGTATGCTCATCAGACAGCAGTGGATTCCTTCCGCTCCCAGCTGAATCACTTTGGTATCAAGAGCTATCTGCACTATCCGATCAAAGGCTATCCGACAGACGTCGACTTCATCGTTTCACCGGAAGGCCTCGGCCGCAACCAGTATGTGCAGACCGAACGCAACCTGATCGTCGTGACCGCACCCGGTCCGGGTTCCGGCAAGATGGCGACATGCATTTCCCAGCTTTACCACGACAATGCCAACGGTATCCGCTCCGGCTATGCCAAATTCGAAACATTCCCGGTCTGGAACCTGCCGCTGCATCATCCGGTCAACCTGGCCTACGAAGCGGCGACTGCCGACCTTGACGATATCAACATGATCGACCCATATCATCTCGAAGCCTACGGCAAGACAGCCGTCAACTACAACCGCGACATCGAGATCTTCCCGGTCCTCAACCGCATCATCGAAAGAATCCTGACGGTTTCCCCCTACCGGTCTCCGACCGACATGGGTGTGAACATGGTCGGCTTCTCCATCATCGACGATGAGGCAGCCCAGGAAGCTTCCAAGGAAGAAATCATCCGCCGCTACTTCCAGACCCAGGCCGACCTGTTCAACGACAAGGTACCGCAGTCCTCTCTGGACAAGATCAAGCTGCTGATGAACGAAGCAGGCGTTACCGAGGCCGACCGTGATGTCGTCCTGGCCGCCCGCAACAAGAACCATGAAACCGGCGCTCCGGCGATGGCTCTGGAACTGCCGGACGGGCGCATCGTCACCGGCAAGACTTCCTCCCTGTTCGGGCCTTCCGCGGCGGTCATCATCAATTCCATCAAGGCTCTCGGCGGAATTGAAAAGGACGTCCATCTGATTGAGCCGGAATATGTCACACCGATCCAGGATCTCAAGATCAACAACCTCGGCAACCATAACCCGAGACTGCACAGCGACGAACTGCTGATCGCCCTGGCCATCACCGCCAAGACAAACGCCAATGCCGCAAAGGCAATGTCACAGCTCAGCAAACTGCGGGGATCGGAAGCCCATTCCACCGTCATTCTGCCGCTGGAGGACGCCAATGTCTTCCGCAAACTCGGTGTCAATGTCACCTTCGACCCGGTCTACCAGCAGAAAAAACTCTATCATCCGAAATAAAAAGCTGTCTGGATGTCCAGACAGAATCTGCTAATACATTTCTTAGCGGCAACGGTGCAGTCCTTTTCCGGACTGCGCCTTTATTATGTGACGGAAAAGATTCAGCTGCTGATCCCATGTTCTTTTTTCATCAGCCGTATCATCAGGTCCCAGCCTTCTTTCGCTTCCTTGCAGACCGGGAAGACCGGATAGCAGTGAAACATCCCTTCCCCGACGATCATCTCATAATCGACGCCGTATTTCTGCATGGCGGCTTCAAAGGAAGGCGCACAGGCATAAAGGGTCTCGTCACTGCCATAGATAAATGTAGTCTTCGGGCAGTTCGTAAAGTCACCTTTCTGCAGCCAGATCATGTATTCCGGCACACTGTCATCTCCATGCCGCATGATTTCTGCTGCTGTCTTCATATATTGAGCCGGGATTGCGACATCCTTTTTATCCAGTTCCTGCATCCGCTGCCATTCCGCATCCGTCGCCACGCAGGTACCCGGAGAAATCGCCATGATGTAGCCGGGCATCGGTGTATCGTCATGATTGTCGTTGATATACGGGACCATACCAAGCGCAAGGTTTCCGCCGGAAGATGTCCCAAGCACGGAGATATTCTCCGCCTTGTACTCAAACAGCATGCTCCGATAGGTCTCATGGATCATTGCATAAGCCCTGGTCAGCGGGTAGTCCGTGCACAGCGGATAATACGGCACATACACATCCAGCCCTGTTTCCCTGGCGAACTGAAGCGCTTTTTTGATTGAACCAGGTCTGGGAGCGCTGATCATACCGCCGCCGATCAGAAAGAGATCAGCCTGTTCTGTTCTTTTCCTGTGGATCAGTTTCAGCACCGGACAGCCCATGATTTCCATACGGCTGATATCAAACGCATCGTCTTTCAGATCCGGAATCCGGTTCTTTGCGTTCTGGCGTCTGCGGTTCTCCAGCAGTTCTTCCGTGCTCATACCGGTCCACATCTTTTTTATGTTCGCGGCTTTTACCAACCACTTCAATATTTCGTATTTCAGTGTCATATGATTCATCCTTTCTTTGCTGTTCCGATACCAGCCAGCAGTTTCGCAAGCGGGATTCTTTCCGGATATTTCCCTTCTGTAAGAATTGCCGTCAGGTACCGGTCGTCCAGGACCATGTCATCCCGGATCAGCTGCCAGTTGGCTTTCATCCGGAAAAATACCCGGAAGATGAGGAAGTTCATGACCAGGCCGATGACCGGTGTTTTCATGCCGAAAGCCTCGGTGTGTGAAAAGCGGCAGCCCGTTTCCGTTCTATTCCCTTCGAACGTGATGAACGCGGTCTTACTGTCACTTTGGAACACAATGCGGAAATGATCTTTGTCCTGTTCGCATTCAGTAATTGTCCCGGACACATTGTAATCCAGATTCATAACGATCTCTCTGAACCGGATCCTGTTTCCGACCTGTTAGCCTCCTTCATACATATCACACTCAATGTGGTACGGACTCCACTATACAAATTCCTCACTGAAATTCATGACCCATGCTTCCAGCGCTTCATACGGAGCCGGAATGTTTACGCTTTTTTTAATATGACCATACCGGGCATCTCCTTTTTATTCATTTATGTCCCGTCTGCTGTATTGACATGTTTTTTTCTGACAGTATCTTTGATCTTTCCCATTTGATCCGATAATACAGTGTACGGCAAATAGTTAGATCTCGCTAACCGTCTCTTATATTATGTTCCTATTCCCGCAGATATCAAGAATGACCGAAGTATTTCATCTGCTGATCCGGGCCGGATTTGAAATATCACAGGACTGAAAAAAGCCTGCTTTCCGGCATTAAGCAGACAATTGAAAAAAACGGATGAGATTCCCTGCAGAATTCTATCCGCTTTCGCTGTCATTATGCCAGATATGATTGCCGCCTGATGCGGATCTCCATTTCGACACAGCTTGTTTTTTTGCTTTATACTGCTGTCAGTGTTTTTTACTCTTCTGCATCCTTCTCCGGTCCGTACAGATTGCCTTCCAGGAAGTGTTTGCGGCAGAGGGCGATATATTCGTCATTGGCGCCGAGCATGACCTGGCTGCCCTCCCTGACGATGCCGTTCTTGTTGTAGCGGGCATTGCATGTCGCCTTGCGGCCGCACCAGCAGATCGTCTTGACTTCCTTGATATTGTCAGCGATCGCCATCAGTCTGGCGCTTCCTTCGAAGAGATTGAGCTGGAAATCAGTACGCAGCCCGTAGCAGAGCACCGGCACATCCAGATAATCCACGATATATGCCAGATGGTCGATCTGTTCCCTGGTCGCGAACTGGATCTCGTCGACGATCAGGGCGTCATATTCCCTGATCTCATCATCGCTCATCGCGCAGACATCGGAAAGCAGACTGCATTCCTTGCTGAGGCCGATGCGGGAACGGATGATGTGACTGCCGTCCCTGGTGTCGATATTCGTCTTTGCCAGCAGTGCCTTCTGACCGCGTTCGATATAGTTGTACTGCGCCATCAGGGCGTTGGCTGTCTTCGAGCTTCCCATCGCGCCGTAATAAAAATAAAGCTTTGCCATAATCAGATCCTCGTATTTCGTTTCACTTCGTATATTCTACCATACCGGCTCATTCCTTTGTATCTGTGTTAGAATAGGCTGGAAAACAGGAGAAAAATACAATGAGTGAATTCTACGACGGCGTACTGGAGCGGCTGATCCGCTATGCCAGGATCGACACCCAGTCGAAAAACGGTGTCAGCTGTGTGCCGACAACAGCAAAGCAGTTCGATCTTGCCCGTGTACTGCGGGACGAGATGCAGGAGATCGGTGTATCCGATGTCTGGCTTGATGAAGAAAAATGTGTGGTTTACGGCATCCTGCCTTCCAATCTCGATCATGAGGCAAGAAAAGTCGGCTTTGTCGCTCACATGGACACGGCTCCGGACGCATCCGGAACTGATGTGAAACCATGGCTGCTGAAAGATTATGACGGCAGCGACATTGTGCTGAATCAGGAAAAGAACATCGTCATGAAAGTCAGCGACTTTCCGAATCTGAAGAATTATATCCATCAGGATCTTGTACTGACCGACGGCACAACCCTGCTTGGCGGTGACGACAAGGCCAGCATCGCCGCGATCATGACCATGGCGGAATATTACTGCCGCCATCCGGAAGTGAAGCACGGCATGATCTCGCTGGCATTCACACCCGACGAGGAAGTCGGCGGTCTGGCAAGAGATCTCGATCTGGAACGTTTCGGATCCCCTGTCGCCTATACCCTGGACGGCGACTATCTCGGCTATTATGAAGACGAGACATTCAACGCCTCGGAAGCAATCATCACTATCAAGGGTATCAGCGTCCACACCGGCACAGCCAAGGGCATCATGATCAACGCTGTCGATATCGCCAATGAATTCATGAGCGCACTTCCGGCATATGAAAAGCCGCAGTATACCGACGGCCGGGAAGGATTCTTCCATGTCGTCAGCTGCAATGCCTCCTGCGAGGAAGCAGTACTGCGTCTGATTATCCGTGATCACAGTTCCGTGCAGTTTGCGATCCGGGAAGAGTATCTGCGCAAGGTGACGGATGAACTGAACCGTAAATTCGGTGACGGTATCGTGACACTGACGATCAACGAGACATACCGCAGCATGAAGGAAGTAATCGATACCGTTCCTTACATGATCGATTACCTCAAGCAGGCGATCTCTGACTGCGGCGTTGAACCGCACAGCCTCGCATTCCGCGGAGGCACCGACGGCAGCGCCCTTTCCCACCGCGGTCTGCCCTGTCCTAATCTTTCCGCCGGATATGAAAACGCCCACGGCCGCTTCGAGTATGTGCCGGTCCAGTCAATGGAAAAGAACGTCGAGATCCTGATCCGCCTCTGTGAGATCTACGCTGAAAACTGACGCTTCGAAGCAATCAGAAACAACCGGAAAATAACTCACAAAATAAAAACCCGTCCAAACAGATACACGGATTACACAGCGTGTGCCTGGACAGACGGGCTTTTTTTCATAACTGTTATCTGATCAGTTCTTCAGAAGCGTTGCTGCTCATGACCAGCAGGATTTCCTTGTCGTATGTATTGTACCAGCGCTGTTCCTTCTGATATGTCAGATTGGAAAACTGCATGCGCTCATAAAGCGACCGGAAACCGGCGGAAACATCGCCGAGATAATTCGGTGTGCCGAAAATCACAACATCTGCTTCCCTGACTGCTTCAAGGATTTCCTTCATTCCGTCATTGACCACACATTCCCCTTCATGCGGTGACCGTTTGCAGCCAAAACAGGACAGACAGCCGGTAAAGCGGCCGTTCTGATAGAGGTTGTAATGGGCGGTTTCAAAACCTGCCTCCGCACATCCCTTCAGTGCTGAACAGACCATCTGATCTGTATTGCAGTTCACTCTCGGACTGCAGTTGATGCCTGCTGCTTTCATTATCCCTCCTGTAAATCAAAGATCGATGCGGGTGTAGTCCTGCAGTTCATCGTCTTCGTGCGAACAGAGAAGAATGATGCGTCCCTGCTGTTTTTCGCTGATATACTGCAGTGCCTTGCGGCGGTTGTCTTCGTCCAGGCCGGCAAACGGTTCGTCGAGGATGACGACCCTGCCGTCGTTCAGCAGTGCCCTGACAAGTGACGTCCTCCGTTTCATGCCGCCGGAGAGTTCGCTGACCGGTTTGTCGAGCTGGTCTTCCGGAAGCAGTTTCGCCAGTTCCTGACGAATCACAGAAACGGGACAGTGCGGGTTGACCAGCTGCACGTTTTCGACAGCTGACATGTCATCGATCAGACGGTCTTCCTGAAATACCATGGCAAATGTCATCTCTTCATCAGATTCGATCCTGCCCTGATTTGGTCTGTCCAGTCCGGTGATCATTCGCAGAAGCGTCGTCTTTCCGATGCCGGATTCACCGGCAATCAGATATTTACCGCCGTCCGCGAAGTCACAGTTAAAGTCACAGAAGATCAGCTGACTGCCGAATGTCTTGATTAAACTCCTGATCCTGATCATAACCGTTTCCCCGCTTTCGCAAGCAGCAGCGATACTGCTTTTTCAAACAGCCATGACAGCAGCAGGATGACAAAGGTCCAGGCAAACAGCTGGTCGATTGCCAGATATACCTTCGACATGTAGATGCCGTTGCCGATCGTATTGCGCGACTGGCCGATGACTTCGGCTGCGATACCGCTCTTGACTGCCATCCCGCACGCCAATGAAAGAGCGCTGACGAAATACGGTCTGACGGAACGGCTGTAGATCTTGCGGATACAGGTCATTTTCGCCATACGGAATACCTTTGCCATTTCGAGAAGGTTTTTGTCGGTATTCATCAGCCCTTCCAGGACATTGACATAGACAATGGGAAGAACCACGATCATGCTGATGGCAAAACCGAGCCATACACCCCCTGCCCAGATCAGAATCAGCACGATGAAGGAAACGACCGGCACTGCCTTGAGAAACAGCATCACCGGCTGCAGGATATCCCTGATCAGTTCATGCTCATAGGCAAGCCATGCCAGCAGGACACCGGCAAGCGTGCCGAGCAGGAAACCGGCAATGATCCTGGACATGGTGGCGATCACCGAAATCCAGAACGAAGGTTCCTGGACCATAGAAAAAAGTGCTGATACAACCTGAAGCGGTCCCACCATAAGAATGTCGTTATGGATGACAGATGCAAGGATCTGCCACAGGCATATCCACCCAAGTATGATCAGCACTTTTCTTTTCATATCTTAATGTTTACTGTACGTAATAGAATCCGTCTTCCGGCAGCGCTCCACCGACACTTGCCGGATCGGCATCAAAGAGAACCTGCAGATAGCCGGACAGAGCCGTCTTCATTTCCGAGCCGGTAATACATACCAGAGCGCAGTTCGGCAGTGCTTTCTTGGCAACCGGAGCAGCTTCAACGATACCGTATTTGACAGCCAGTTCGGCGGTCGTATCGACGTCCTTGCTCTCTTCAACGCTTCCGAAATGGTCATTCAGGAATTTGTTGACAGCACCCGGATGTTCAGCCAGGAAATCGTTGCGGACAATCGTGACACCCGTTACCAGACGGGAACCGTTGTTCAGTTCATCCCAGGCATCGCCGAGTGCGAAGTTGGCTTTCAGTCCTTCATTCTTGATCTGCGCTGCTGTCGCAAACGGCTGCGGCAGAACGGCGATCAGGGAAGGATCCTGCTGCAGAGCGATAACGACTTCGGTCGCTTCCGACTTGAATTCGATATTGCAGTCTTCAACGCCGTATTCCTTCAGCAGATAACGCAGGGAGAATTCCGGTGTCGTGCCCTGTCCGGTCGTGACAACAGTCCTGCCGGAAAGATCCTTGACGCCGGTAATGGAATCGTCAGCGCTGACGCAGTAGAGAACGCCGAGCGTATTGATGTCGATGACCGTGACTTTGCCTTCGGTCTTCTTGTAAAGAACACTTGCCAGGTTGGCCGGAACGAGAGCGATATCGACATTCCCCTGTACGACATTGGCAGCCATTTCATCCGCCGCAGTCAGAATGGTGAATTCATATGTGCCTTCGGTTTCGTTTTTCTCGGCATGGTCCATCATGTTCAGAAGTCCGAGAGATGTCGGACCCTTCAGGGAGCCGACTCTGACAGTAACCGCCTCTTCTTCGACAGGTTCTTCAACAGGCTCCTGAGCACTCTGCTGTGTGGAGCAGCCGGCACATAATACCAGGGCCAGCGCCGCAGCAGCTTTCATAAGTTTTTTCATGTTGTTTTTTTCCTCCGTGAGAATTAATTCACATATCCAATTATACGCACTTACGGAGAAATGAACAGGCTAACACTCTGTTTTGTTAAAATTTTCACTATTAGTCTTATTTAACAATGATCTGGCATGAGCGCATCGTTTCCAAAGCGGCTTCATGTTTTGCCGGTGTGACCCCGGCACAGCAGGAAGAATCGACTGAAATCGGTACCTCCGGCATATAGGCTTTCAGCAGAAGAGCGTTGGAAATCACGCAGATATCGGTGCAGAGACCGACCAGTTCGAGACTGATTTCCTCTTTTTTCGCCACATGAATCAGATGTTCTGCCAGGGCTTTGCTGCCAAAGGTCGGCTTTTCATATATGGCCGCATGTTCCAGCAGTTCAGCAATATCGCTTCTGATCCGCCACCCTTCCGTATCGCGGATGCAGTGTTCCACCGGCAGGAATTTTCCTTCCTGGGTAGTCAGATAATTGGTCTCATGGGTATCCATGGTGGCAATCACATCGTGAGGATCATATTCCCTGATCTTGTCTTTAACATTATTGACGATCGCTTCCGCCTCCTTCGTTCCGAGACTGCCGTCGATAAAATCGTTCTGCATATCAATGACGATGAGTATTTTACGCATATACATTCCCTCTTTTTTTCCATTATAATCTTAATTGGCAATGATTTTGAAGACAGTCTTGCAGCACCATACGGAGGTGAACATGAAACGGATCGCAGTCATAACCGGCGCTTCCAGCGGCCTGGGAAAAGAATACGCAAAGGCAGTTGAGAAACAGCTTGCACCGGATGAGATCTGGCTGATTGCCAGAAGACAGCAGCAGCTGGAGGAAACAGCCGCATCCCTGCAGGGCAAAGGCCGTGTCATTCCGATGGATATCACCCGCAAAGAAGACATGGATGCTTTTACGGCCATGCTTGATGAGGAAGAGGTACAGATCATCTGTCTGATCAACGCCGCCGGCATGGGAAGAATCGGCAGTATCGCATCACAGAGCCGTAAGGATACCGTCAATATGATCCAGCTCAACTGCACTGCCCTGGCTGAAATGACAAATATCTGCATCCCCTATCTGATCAAGGGAGCATGGGTGCTGCAGATCGCATCCATTGCCGGTTTTCAGCCGATGCCCTATCTTGGCGTCTATGCGGCGACGAAAGCATTTGTGCAGAGCTACAGCAAAGCCCTGCATCATGAACTGAAAGCGGACGGGATCCATGTTACCTGTGTCTGTCCCTACTGGATCAAGGATACCGAGTTTATCGGCATCGCTTCCGAAGAGTCGAAGGACTATGCCTGGATGCCGCTGGCGCTGAAACGCAGCGATGTCGTCAACAGGTCCCTCGCCGATGTCAGGGTCAACCGTCTGATGTCCACACCCGGACTGATCAGCAGCACCGAACGGTATCTGTCACGCATCGTACCCGATACCCTTACCATGAAGGTTCTGGACAGGTTCCGTCAGATCAGAAAGTAAAAAGCCCGCAAGGGCTTTTTGTTTTAACCGATTATCTGGATGATCCTGGCATCTTCCAGGATCAGGTCGGTGGTGAACTGTTTCATTTCATAGCGGAATGTGCCTTCAACATCAAACCACTGTCCTTCCTCGGGAAATTCACCTTCCGCAAGATGAATCAGGAATCCCTGTTTGCAGCAGGCAGTGGCGTCGGGGATCACACAGCCGTATACCGTATTGCCGTCCGGGTCCCGGCCGATGGCAAAGTAACCGCGCACCCGCATCTTCTGGCCGTCATAATGCACGGGATCGGAAACCATGTTGAGCACGGTGCTGTAGAGCATCGTCCCGTTCATATAGGTCAGATCCTGCAGTTCATCTTTTGTTTCTGTTTCTGCAGTTTCCTCTGTCTTTTCTGTCGTTTCTTCCGCTTCCTGCACCGTTTCCGGTTTTGCCGAACAGGCAAAGAGCAGAACGCTGATACAGATCAGGACTGCTTTTGACAGTTTCTTCATCCTCTTCTTCCTTTCAGCAGGGACAGCACATAGACAATTACGAATACCGCCAGGTCGCAGGCGACGATCGTCGAACCGACCGGTGTTCCGGAAACAATTGCGACCAGCATGCCGGCCAGCGCACAGCAAACGGAAATGACGGCCGCATATACCGAAACTGAGCGGAAGTCACGGCCGATCTGCATGGCTGTGATTGCCGGGAATATGACCAGTGCCGAGATTAGAAGCGATCCGACAAGATTCATTGCCAGAACGATGATCACAGCGGTAACGGCAGCTATCAGCAGATTGTAGAAACCGGTATTCATTCCTGATGCCCGGGCAAAGTCCTCGTCGAACGTTACGGCGAAGATGCGCGGATACAGCAGGACATACATCATTACGACAAGCACGGAAAGAATGACGCAGAGCCATACTTCCCCGGCCGTCAGTGTCAGGATCGAAGTCGAACCGAACAATGTGCTGCAGACATCGGCGGATACATTGGCGCTTGCCGAGAACCTGTTCATCAGAAGATACCCGATTGCCAGCGAACTGACTGACACCATGGCAATCCTGGCATCGCCCTGCACTTTCGAACTGCTGCTTGTCTTCAGCAGCAATACCGCCGCCAGAACTGTAATGGGAAGGATCAGCAGCATCTTTGCCGAAGTCATATGCAGCACGGCAGCAATCGCCATAGCTCCGAAAGCGACATGGGAAAGACCGTCGCCGATATAGGAATACCGTTTCAGAACCAGCAGCACACCAAGAAGCGACGAACACAACGCAATCAATGTACCGACAATCAGAGCGTACCTGACGAAGGGATACTGAAGATACTCGAATAGGATACCCATCAGAATGACCCTCCCTTCTTCTGCCGGTACTGCAGATACTGGTCTTTCGTGCCGAAGAAATGCGTGTCTTCGAACGAAAGGATATGTGTCGCGTATTTCAAGGCGGCGTGGATGTCATGGGAGATCATGATGATCGTCATCCCTTCCTTATGCAGCTGCCGGATCGTTTCGTACATGATTTTTGTGATATTGGCATCCAGTCCCGTGACCGGTTCGTCCAGGACCAGAAGATCGTCGGTGGCACATAATGCCCGGGCCAGAAGGACACGCTGCTGCTGTCCGCCTGACAGGCTTCGGTAACTGTGATTCTCCAGGTTTTTGATCTGCAGCCTTGCCATCTGCCTTTCGGCTTCCTCACGGTCTTTTTTCTGATAGAAGAAATGCTTTCCCAGATGGCTGATCCGGCCGGAAAGGACAACTTCCCTGACGGAAGCCGGAAAGTCTTTCTGCACCAGTGTCTGCTGCGGCAGATAGCCGATCTTTTCCTGTTTCAGACCGTCGCCGAAAAGGACTTCGCCGCCATAAGGCTTCAGAAGTCCGAGCAGTGTCTTCATCAATGTCGTCTTGCCGGATCCGTTCTCGCCGATAATGCAGAGGTAGTCGCCCTTGTTCACGGTGAAGTTCAGTTCACTGCCGATCGGGCCGTCCTCATATCCGAGAATCAGATTCCTGCATGTAATCAGACTCATCTGTTCAGTTCAGTCCTTTCTTCAGTACTTCGAGGTTTTCTTCCATGACGGAAAGATATGTCACGCCGTTTTCCGCCTGCCCGCCGGTGACCGACTGCATCGAATCCAGAACAAGAATATCGCGGTTCTGATCCTTCGAAGTTCTGATCACGGTATCGGCGATATCGGTATTGGAGTTTTCGATGATGAATACATGCTTCAGCTGCAGTTCATCCAGTTTCTCACCGAGATATACAACGGTTTCAAAACTTGCTTCGGTTTCTGCCGAACAGCCGTTGAATGCCGCGTAGTAATCCAGGCCATAGTCTTTCATCATATAAATAAACGGGAAACGGTCGCAGAAAACCAGAGTTCTGTTTTTTGCATTCTCAGCTGTTACCGAGTATTCCCTGTCGAGTGCCATCAGCTTTCCGATATATGCTTCGGCATTCTGATGGTAGCGTTCAGCATTGTCAGGATCGATTTCCTGCAGTTTTTCCGAAAGCAGTTCGGTATATTTGATGGCATTCTGCAGGGAGAGCCAGATATGTTCATCATTTTCCGGTTCTTCTTCCTCTTCGACAGTCATACCTTCCTTGACTTTATCTTCCACCAGGGATACTCTGCCGCTGTCCATCAGGGAAACAGATTCCAGGCTGCTTTTCGCTTCCCGCAGCACATCTGCTGTCCATTCATCGCTTTCGCCGCCGATATAGACAAACATGTCGGCATCGTTGATGGTGATGATATCTTTGGCGGAGGGCTGGAAGTTATGCAGGTCAGAGCCGTTCTGCATCAGCATCGTCACTTCCGTATCCGTTCCTTCGGTAATATTGCGCAGCCAGTCATAGACCGGAAACACGGTTGTCACGACGCTGAGACCTTCGTTTTCCGTTTTCTGCTGTGCCGGTGCAGTACAGCCGCAGATCATGATTGTACAAAGCAGTATAGCCATTGCTTTTTTAAACATCTGTTTCACCTCCTGCCATCCGGCATTCCTGACAGATTCCGAAAAAGACTGTCCGTTCCGGAAGCACCATGAAGCCATGGTCCGCAAGTATATGCTGTTCCAGTTTCGTTATTTCGTCGCAGTGCAGATGGATCAGCTTTCCGCATTTCGTGCATTTGCAGTGATAGCATGCAGAATGCTGCTGTCCGTCATGTCCGCTCAGTTCGAAACAGGCAGGCGTGTTCTCGTCGACGATTGACTTGACCAGGATCCCCTCGTCCACCAGTCTGTCGAGATGGCGGTAGACCGTGGTGAGTCCGATTTTGTATCCTTCCTGCTTCAGGGATGCGAAAAGATCCGCTGCCGTAAAATGCGCCTGCGGATAATTCTGTATATGGTTCAGAACTGTTTCTTTCTGGTTTGTGCGATAGATCTTTTTATGATTCATAAATTGAAAACCATTTTCAATTTTATACCCTTTTGCCATGTTGTCAAGCCGCATGAACGTATGCTGCACAAGAAAAAAGACCATGCCCGCGCATGGTCTTCGTGCTTAATCGATTTCGAGATCGCCGGTATACAGACGATAGTAGATTCCCTTCTTCTCAAGGAGTGATTTGTGATTGCCCCTTTCAATGATGCGGCCGTGGTCCATGACCATGATGGCATGGGAATTCTTGATCGTCGACAGACGGTGGGCAATGACGAATGTCGTACGGTGTCTCATCAGGTTGTCAAGACCGTTCTGCACCAGTTTTTCGGTACGGGAGTCGATCGAGGATGTCGCCTCGTCGAGGATCAGCACCGGCGGATTGGCAAGAGCGGCACGGGCAATCGCCAGAAGCTGGCGCTGGCCCTGCGACAGGGATGATCCGTCGCCGCTCAGTCTTGTCTCGTAGCCGTTTTCCAGATGTCTGATAAAGGAATCGGCATTGGCGAATTTCGCGGCGTCGACGACTTCCTCATGGGTGGCTTCGGGTCTGGCGTATTTGATGTTCTCTTCGATCGTGCCGG
Organism: uncultured Erysipelotrichaceae bacterium; assembly: GCA_902778375.1. GTDB lineage: Bacteria > Bacillota_I > Bacilli_A > Erysipelotrichales > Erysipelotrichaceae > Bulleidia. The sequence continues at coordinate 756 of CACYXJ010000017.1, read as the reverse complement.
TAAAGAGATGTGTATCCTGGAGAACGATGCCGAGGGATTTTCTCAGATCGTCCTTTTTGATCAGTTTGACATCGATGCCGTCATAGGTGATCATGCCCGCCTGGACATCATAGAAACGGTTGATCAGGTTGATCATCGTCGTCTTGCCGGCACCGGTCGCACCGACGAAGGCCAGTTTCTGACCCGGTTCGGCATAGAGGTTGATATCATACAGGATCTGCTTGTCCGGCACATAGGAGAACTGGACATCGTGGAAACGGACATCGCCTTTCAGCGGAACAAGTTCGACTGTTCCGTCCGGATGCGGATGCTTCCATGCCCATGTACCTGTGGGACTGTCGCTTTCTGTAATCTGCCCGCCATTGATTTTTGCATTAACCAATGTAACATATCCCTCATCAATCTCACCTTTCTCATCCAAAAGTGAAAAAATTCTCTTAGCACCGGCTAATGCCATGATAACCATATTTAGCTGCTGCGAAATCTGTCCTATCGGATTGACAAAATTTCTTGAAAGCTGCAAAAAGGTTGCAATGGCTCCCAATGTAAGTATTCCTGTCCCCTTCAGAGAAATATTCTTCACCCCTCTGATTGCCAATGCACCTCCTACGATTGCCACTAAAACATATAGCAAAAATCCCATATTATTCATAATCGGCATAAGTATATTGGCAAATTTATTAGCTTCATATGCATTTTTGCATAGCTCATCATTTTTTTCGTCAAATTTTTCTTTTGCTCTTTCCTCATGGCAGA